>JBDTGD010000348.1:0-5884 GCA_039937595.1 Ginsengibacter sp.
CCGAATATCTAAAACAGGAAAAGTTGTAAGATTCAATTCCTAAAACTGTACTAAAAAGTGAATAATTCCGTAAACCAGGTTCTCAACCTAATGCGGATCAGGGGCTTTTCTCAGCCTAAATTTGTAACTTTGCCAATTAAATAAATTCGCTATGATAAAGACAGGTAATACGGTCGTAAGCATTTATACTGAAATGACGCCTAATCCGGATACAATGAAGTTCGTTGCCAATAAACTTCTATATCCCGGAAAGAGCGTAGATTTTCAAGACGAAGAAAGTGCGTCTGCTTCTCCACTGGCCATGCAATTATTCGCATTTCCGTTTATAAAAGCAGTTTTTATCGCCAGCAATTTTGTCACCCTCACCAAAACAGACGAAACTGAAGATTGGCACGATGTAATTCCTTCTGTGAAACAATTTTTAAAGGAATATCTTGAAGAAGGAAACGTAATCATCAATGAAGAAGAATTGGCAGCGAGGAAAACAGAAAGCACCAATGTAGTAAGCGCTGATGATGATGATGTCGTAAAAAGAATCAAAGAATTATTGGAAAATTACGTAAAACCGGCGGTGGAAATGGATGGCGGTGCGATACAGTTTTTAAGTTATGATAACGGAACCGTTAACCTGATGATGCAGGGAAGCTGCAGCGGCTGCCCCTCTTCTATGATAACCCTGAAAGCCGGCATCGAGGGGATGATGAAAAGAATGATTCCCGAAGTAAGGGAAGTGGTCGCAGAATCTAAATAAGAAAATATCTGAAATAATCGGCTCCATCATTTCAAATATTATTGTAAGCGCCCTTTTTACGGGCGCTTTTAATTTGGATCGAACTTAAAAATCCGTTGAATTTTTTGATTTTTGCAGAGATATCCATTGACAATGCGACATAAGTGCTTATTCCTAATTTTAGCCGTTCAAAAAATCAGATCAATTATTTTTGCCGTTTAAAACATTTCTATTGATAGAAAAAAAGATAAATTATAACGATACCATTAATGCGGTACTGGTAGCAGTAATCCAAAATGGGCAAACAGAGCATTTAATAAAAGAATACCTGGATGAGTTAAAATTTCTTGCTGAGACTGCAGGCGCAGCAACTCTGAAAATCTTTACCCAAAAAATGGATCATCCTGATAGCCGTACGTTTGTTGGTAAAGGGAAATTAGAGGAAATAAAAAATTACGTATTGCGCAAGAATGTAGGATTGGTCATTTTTGACGATGAACTTACAGGTTCGCAGATCACTAATATCGAAAAGGAATTAAAAGTACCTGTAATAGACAGAAGTGACCTGATCCTGGACATTTTTGCTTCGAGAGCTAAAACCGCACAGGCGAAAGTACAGGTAGAGCTTGCGCAATATCAATACATTCTGCCAAGGCTAAAAGGTATGTGGAAGCATCTTGAAAGGCAAGGTGGTGGTATCGGTAGCCGGGGGCCAGGGGAAACAGAAATAGAAACGGACAGGCGTATCGTCAAAGATAAAATCAGTCTTCTTAGAAAAAAATTATCCGAAATAGATAAACAATCTTTCACCCAACGAAAAGACCGCGAAGAATTTATAAGAGTCGCCTTGGTTGGCTATACCAATGTGGGGAAATCAACCATAATGAACTTGCTTAGCAAGAGTGATGTTTTCGCAGAAAATAAATTATTTGCCACTTTAGATACGACGACCCGCAAAGTAGTGTTTGGCAATACCCCATTTCTTTTGAGTGATACAGTCGGGTTTATTAGAAAACTTCCTCATCACCTGATTGAAAGTTTTAAAAGTACTTTGGACGAAGTAAGAGAGGCAGATATTTTGCTGCACGTGGTAGATATTTCTCATCCTAAATATGAAGAGCAATTAGCAGTCGTAAACAAAACCTTACAAGAGCTAAAAAGCCTCGAAAAGCCTGTAATTACTGTTTTTAATAAGATGGACCAATATGAAAAAAATACTTTTGACCAATGGCTGGATCCATCAGTAAAGCAACAATTATTGGAAGATTTGAAACAGCGATGGCAGGAACATACACATGGTAACTGTGTCTTTATTTCTGCTATTGAAAAAACCAATATTGAGGAACTAAGGCAAGTACTTTTAAACAAGGTTAGAAATTTATACCAGGTAAAATATCCTTACAAGTCAGAATTTTTTTATTGATTCAATAAAATGGATAAGAAAAATAATTGGATCAAAATTGCTGACAATCTTCACGAGATTCTTTTTTCAGAAAATAATATAGCCAGGCTCCAGATTGAAGGAAAAGTAATCTGCATTTTGCAAACACCAGTTGGGTTAAAGGCCTGTGCCTCAACATGCCCACATGCAGGTAGCGATCTCTCATGTGGATATTTAGATAACAGGGAAAATATCGTTTGTCCTGTACATGGATACCGTTTTAATATTAACAATGGCAGAGATAGTAATAAAGAAGGCTATTTTTTAAAAATTTACCCAATAAAAATAAGTGTAGATGGCATATTTGTGACGTTAGAGTAATGATAAATAACTCACCCTGTAATGAAGATAAAAGCTACAATTTAGTAACTTTGCACCCCTGTCATTTTGACTAAGAATATTTTCCGCATCAAATTTGACAACCTAACATTATCAATATTTTTTTTAAATAATAACTTATTATATGGCCGGGCTTCTCTCAGTATTATTCGGTGGCAACAAAAGTGAAAAAGACGTAAAGAAAATAATTCCACTTGTAGGACAAATCAATTCCTTTTTTGACCAATACCAATCGTTATCTAATGACGAGTTGCGTAATAAAACGGTTACTTTTAAAGAACGCATCAAAGAATATCTCAAAGAAATTGACGACCAGATAGAATTACAAAAATCAGAAGCTGAAAAACTCGATTCCGCCGATATTTCCGGCCGCGATGCCATTTACCGTCATATAGACGACATGCGCGATGACCGCGACAAAAAATTGGAAGAAGTCCTGCTGGAAATTTTACCGGAGGCTTTTGCCGTAGTAAAAGAAACTTCCCGTCGTTTTAAAGATAATCCGGAATTAGAATCTACCGCTACGGAACTTGATAAGGAATTTGCCCAGACAAAAAAGTATATCCGCATCGAAGGTGATAAAGCAATTTATCAAAACAAGTGGATAGCCGGTGGCACAGAAATTACCTGGAACATGGTTCATTATGATGTTCAGCTAATCGGAGGAATTGTGTTGCACCAGGGGAAAATTGCCGAAATGGCAACCGGGGAAGGAAAGACGCTTGTTTCAACGTTGCCCGCTTATCTGAATGCTCTGGCAGGGCTTGGTGTACACATCGTTACAGTGAATGATTACCTGGCACGACGCGATAGCGAGTGGAACGGAACTTTATTTGAGTGGCTTGGCCTTACCGTTGATTGTATTGATAAACACCAGCCGAATAGTGAAGAGCGAAGGAAAGCATACAGCAGAGATATTATTTACGGCACCAACAATGAATTTGGATTTGACTATCTCCGCGACAACATGGTGCATACACCGGAAGAAATGGTACAGGGAAAACATCATTTTGCAATGGTGGATGAAGTAGATAGTGTATTGATTGACGATGCTCGTACGCCGTTAATTATTTCCGGCCCGATTCCGCGCGGCGATCAGCAGGAGTTTGATCAATTGAAGCCAAGAGTAGAAAAAATTGTGGAAGCGCAAAAAAGAGTCACCAGTCAATTTTTAATCGAAGCCAAAAAGAAAATAGGCGAAGGAAATGATGACCCCAAAGATGGCGGCCTTGCACTGTTCAGGTCACACCGCGGGCTCCCAAAAAACAGTGCGCTGATAAAATACCTGAGTGAACCGGGAATGAAAGTAAAACTTCAGAAAGTTGAAAATCATTATTTATCAGAGCAGGAAAAAAATATGCCCTTTGTAGATGAAGAGCTATTTTTTGTGATAGATGAAAAGAATAACCAGGTACAGCTTACCGATAAAGGAATTGCACTTATAACAAAATCAGGTGAAGATCCTGAATTTTTTATCTTACCCGATATAGGTGTCAAGTTGGCTGAAATTGAAAAAACCGATGCTTCTACCGAAGAAAAGTTAGAGCAAAAAGAAAAGCTATTGAACGATTATTCTATCAAGGCAGAAAGAATTCATACCGTTCAGCAACTTTTAAAAGCCTATACCGTTTTTGAAAATGACGTGGAATATGTGGTGATTGACGGGCAGGTAAAAATTGTAGATGAGCAAACCGGCCGTATCATGGAAGGACGCCGTTATTCTGACGGACTTCACCAGGCGATCGAAGCGAAAGAAAATGTAAAAATAGAAAGCGCTACCCAAACCTATGCTACTATTACTTTGCAGAATTATTTCAGAATGTACCACAAGCTAGCTGGTATGACTGGTACTGCTGAAACTGAAGCCGCCGAATTCTGGGATATTTATAAGTTAGACGTTGTGAATATTCCTACAAATGTTCCCGTAATAAGAGGTGATGAGCAGGATCTTGTTTTTAAAACCAAGCGTGAAAAATACAAAGCTGTTATTGACGAAGTAGAAGCAATGAGTAAGGCAGGCAGGCCTATTCTTGTAGGTACCACTTCGGTTGAGGTGAGTGAATTGCTCAGCAGAATGATGAAGCAAAAGGGACTAGCCCACAATGTATTGAATGCAAAACAACATGCCAAAGAAGCGCAGGTAGTAGCTGAAGCAGGTTTATCCGGCGCTGTTACTATCGCCACCAACATGGCGGGACGTGGTACAGATATTAAACTTGGCCCCGGAGTAAAAGAAGCCGGTGGATTAGCCATTCTCGGAACAGAAAGGCACGAGAGTCGCCGTGTGGACAGGCAGTTGCGTGGCCGTGCAGGACGCCAGGGAGATCCCGGTTCATCCAAATTTTTTGTGTCATTGGAAGATGATTTGATGCGTATGTTTGGTAGTGAAAAAATTGCTTCCTTAATGGACAGGATGGGCTATAAAGAAGGCGAAGTGATTCAGCATAAGATGATTTCAAAAAGTATTGAGCGCGCGCAAAAGAAAGTGGAAGAAAATAACTTCGGTATCCGCAAAAGATTACTTGAATATGATGACGTGATGAACAAGCAACGTACCGTTATTTATGGAAAACGCAACCATGCTTTGTTTGGAGAAAGGTTAGCGCTTGACCTTGATAACGCATTTTATTCTGTTGCTGAAGGTATTATCAATTCGTTTAAAGAAATTAATAATCATGACGAATTCAAGCTGGCCATAATCATGAATTTTGGGATCGATACTACCATTACACCTGCAGAATTAGAGAAGGAAGATCTGCATGTTTTGGCTAATAAATTATATTATGAGGCTAAGGATCATTATAATCATAAGAATGATTTAATGAATCAACAAACGCTTCCGGTAATAAAAAACATTCGTAAAGAACAAGGCGCCCACATCATAAACGTTGCTGTCCCTTTCACTGATGGTAAAAAAGCAATGCAGGCAATTGCCAATCTGGATAAAACGATTGCGAGCAATGGAAAGGAACTCACAGGCGCGCTGGAACGCAACATTACACTCGCTTTAATAGATGACGCGTGGAAAGAGCACCTGCGGGCAATGGATGATTTAAGGCAAAGCGTGCAAACTGCAGGATATGAACAAAAAGATCCTTTGGTTATTTATAAGATTGAAGCTTTCGGCGCTTTTAAGCAAATGGACGACCAGGTTAATAAAGACATCGTAAGCTTCCTTGCCCATTGCAGCATTCCGGTAGAGCAAAACAACCAGGCAACCAGGATAACTGAAGAAAGAAGAAGAAGGACAGATATGAGCAAAATGCGCCAACGCAAAGAAGAATTTGCAGGAGCGGGTGCACCGGAATATCTCTCCCAGGAGAATGAATACCATGATCCGTCAGAAAACTTAAAACAGGAACCAATAAGAGTAG
>JBDTGD010000349.1:0-5988 GCA_039937595.1 Ginsengibacter sp.
CCCACTATGTAAGGCAAGTGTACCTGAGTGGTAAAAAAAGCCATAGTGCCGTTGAATCCATAGCCGCCAAACCAACCTAAAAGTTTTTGTGCGCCGTGCGGAAATATCGTAAGTCCTAGTGCGAGCCTTGCTATCAAAGCAAGACTGTTATTTGAATCTGTTCCAATGATCTTGTTCATACTTGTTGCGTTTGTTGTTTTATTTTTATTGATTAAATAGTTACTCTATTTGTTGACCTTAAATTTTTTGCGATAGAAACACGGTAGCCAGCCCGAATAAAAATCTCCGATATTTCTTCGTTTACTGTTTCATCATCTCCGTTGATCACTATTTCTTTGGAAGTAAAATCTCCTGAAATACTTACCAGCTTTGAGTATGGTAGAATGCTACATAATTGGTCGCCCGCATTTTCTTCGTTTGAAAAATCCACTACAATTTTTTGAGTGGCAACTTCTTTCATCAATTCAGCTACCATTTTTTCTTCATTATGCGGCACTGTAAGAATAATAATATCCGCTTCCCAGCAGCCGTCTTTCACACATTCAATAAAGTTGATTTCTGCTTTTGAAGGATGCGTTTTCATTTTTTCTGATAAATGATCGAGCGCTTCTTTATTGTTTGAAATTAAAAGAAGGTTGTACTCGCCCTGGCTCAATTGAGTTGCAATCTCCTCACCGTTTTTTTCTGTGGCTCCTATTATTGCTATTGATTTTTTCTGTGCCATACGTTTCATTTTTTGCTCCACAAAGGTAGGCAGGTAACTAGCCCCACGCCAATGACGTATGATAATAAATACTATTGATATAGATCAATTCTAAAAGCTTTGTGAAAAAGTTTTTGCGTTGGCATAGTGGCAAACTATTTGTGGCTTTTTACTAAAACACTTTAATATTATTAATCAAAAAAAAGGAGGAAACATTATGGCTAACATCGTAAAAAGAAACAGAGCAATGGCTCCGTTAGTTGATTTTTTTAACACCGATAATTTCTTTGATAACAATTGGCTCAGCAGGTGGGAAAAAGAATTTCCGGCAGTAAATATAGCAGAGAATGAAAAGAATTACTCGGTGGAAGTGGTAGCGCCGGGATTTGAGAAAGGTGATTTCAAATTGAAGGTAGATGATGATGTGCTCACCATCAGCGCTGAATCAAAAGCTGAACACAACGAAAATGGGAATGGAAAAGAATATACCAGGCGCGAATATAGTTACAATTCTTTCACACGTAGTTTTCAATTGCCTGAAAATGTTAAAGATGATAGCATTTCGGCCGGTTACAAAGATGGTATATTAAACATAGAATTGCCTAAATCAAAAGTGCAGGTAAAAGCAACAAAAGAAATTGCCATTAAATAGGTTGTAATGGACAGTTGTTGTTAATTATTTTGAAAGGGTAGCCCGTTGAAGTTACCCTTTTTTATATTTTGAATTGATTCGTGCAGACAACTTTACAAATTCCTTCCAACATATACTTCGGGATTTACGGGGTATGGAATGTGTTTTCCGTTTAATGCTGCAATAACATTTTGCGCCGCGAGCGTTGCCATAGCATCCCTCGTTTCAATGGTTGCGGTGCCAATGTGTGGCAATACTGCCACATTAGGCATGGCTAATAAAATATTATCAGGAGCCATTGGTTCCGGGTTGGTTACATCCAAACCCGCGCCCCAAATGGTTCCTTTTTGCAGCTCCTCAGTAAGATCTTTTTCATTATGAATACCACCCCTCGCGGCATTAATGAAAATGGCCGAAGGCTTCATCAGGCTGAAGGCGGATTTGTCGAACTTGCCCCGTGTTTCATCCGATAATACCGAATGTATAGAGATAACGTCGCTTCTTTTTAATAATTCTTCAAACGAAACCATCTCAGCGTTTAACTCTTTCTCCGCATCTTCATTGTGATTTCTGTTGTGGTAAATGATGTTCATCTTATAAGCTCCAACGCATCGCTTTGCCAATTCAAAACCAATGTGTCCCAAACCATAAATTCCAAGGGTTTTGCCATAAAGTTCAATACCGAGATTAGCGGTAGGTTCAAAAAATTTCCATTCGCCATTCATGATTCTACGGTACTGATAAAAAGCCTTACGGGAAACGGCAAGCATCAATAAGAAAGCGGTGTCTGCAGTAGCCGCGCTAACGACACCCGGTGTATTGCCAATGGGTATTTTTAATTTCGTAGCTTCAGCAATATCGACCCTATCGAAACCCACGGAATGTAATGCGATCACCTTTAAATGGCTGCACTCATGCAAAAAATGAGCGTCAATCACACTGTATCCGGCAATGATTATCGCATCGGCTTTTTTACTTTTTTCTATTAATTCTTTTTGTGTCAGAGTCCGCTTTTCTTTCCATTCTTCAATTTCGATTCCTGCATTCCTCAATAATTTCAGCCCTGCTTCCGGAATTATATTGGAGATAAATACTTTCATGATTCGTGACTCTTAATTACAAAACTTTTTTGATGTGCCAGAAACATAAAGATAAGAAATCCCACTAAGGGATCATTTTAAACTCGTAAATCATAACGAATTACTAACTTATTTTCTATCTGCTATCTGGCTGCGGATACGACTCAATGTTTCAGGAGTGATGCCGAGGTAAGACGCAACCATGTGCTGAGGAATCCTTTGAAGGCATCCGGGAAAATTATTAATAAGCTTGGTATATTTTTCCTCCGCGGTCTCACTCATGGAAGACATCAATCTTCGCTGTGTGGCGATAAGGCTGTTTTGAATCAGGATACGAAAATAGCGTTCGAAAGCAGGCACCTTATCCAGCAACATATTCCAGGATGTTTTGGTAATTAAAAGCAATTCACACTCTTCCAGCGCTTCTATATGGAATTGCGAAGGCTCTTCTGTGAGAAAGCTATAAAGATCACCAGCCCACCAACCCTCCATTGAGAATTGAAGAATAGGCTCATTTCCTTTTTCATCTACCGTAAACATTCGCAACATTCCTTTTTCTACAAACGCAGTGTACTTGCTCACATCGCCTTCCTGCAGCAGGAATTGCCTTTTGCGCAATTTCTTTGGAATAAAAAGTGTTTTTGCAAAATTAAATTCGTCCTCTTTAATTGAAACTTTTTCTTTGACGCTGCGCAATAGAAGTTCAAACATTTACCTTGATTAAGATTGTTGAATGGGCAAATTTATGATTTCTATTATTCGAATAGTCATTAAAGCGCGTATTATTCAATTCGAAGAGCCAATTGAGAAAAGTTTTTTACTTTTCCGGGTAACCAATAAGATCATTTTATTATTTTGATAATGGAAAAACCATAAAACATTTTCGGGTACCTTTATCAGTAAACAAAGAAAAAAAGCAGATTTCTGTTTATTGGAAAGAAAGAATTATTTATTACCGTTGCCTGGTTCTTTGCAAAATGAATGGAAACGAACGACAGTAATTTTATTTGTTAGGGTTTGGCAGAATGCAATAACCCCAAAAAGAATATGCAATAGGAGAGAACGGTAATAACCAATAGGATATAGCAATCTTAGTAGAAATACATAAAACTGAATGTATAGGTATGTCGTTTTCTACTAAGGTGGCGAAACTGGAATCAGGTGTTACATTTTCGTTATGTTACCTGATCTTATAATTTTTTAAAATAATTTCACAATTATGAAAAATATTTTTCCCGCATTAATTGCCTTTCTTTTCATTAATAGTTTTTTGCCGGTGCAAAAAGTAACTGCTCAAAAAAAAGAAAAACCGGTTGCTATTATTTTTGATACAGACATGGGGCCTGACTATGATGATGTGGGCGCATTGGCGATATTGCACGCTATGGCCGACAATGGTGAATGTAACATACTGGCTACGATTTCCAGCAATAAACATGAACTGACGGTTCCGGTATTGAGCGTGATCAATACTTATTTTAAGCAACCCGATATCCCGATTGGAATAGTAAAAGGCGATGGAGTCAATATACCCTGTTCGCAAAAATGGGATTCGTTGATTGTTGCTAATTACCCGCACAGCATAAAGGCAAATGACCAGGCTTATGATGCTCTAAAACTCTACAGGAAAATTCTTGCGACTCAGCCGGACAAAAGTGTGACGATTGTGACGGTCGGATTTCTCACAAACATGGCTAACCTTATTCAATCAAAGCCGGATGAATTTTCGTCGTTAACTGGCAAAGAACTCGTCAAAAGAAAAGTAAAATTATTAGTGAGCATGGCCGGTTGTTTTAACAACGAAATAGGTTCCTTCAAAGAATTTAATTTAATGCAAGACGCTGCATCTTCCAAAATAGCTTTTGATAACTGGCCGACTCCCGTTATTTTCAGTGGCTTTGAAATTGGAGAAAAAATTCATACCGGTTTGCCTATAACAAAAAGTGATATTAAAAATTCACCGGTAAAAGATGTTTTTGTGCGAAGCATTCCACTTGATAAAAATGATGCAAATGGAAGAATGAGTTGGGATGAAACAGCCACTTTAGTTGCAGTAAGAGGTTACCAAAAATACTTTGATGTAGTGAAAGGAAAAATAATTGTCAATGAAGATGGAAGCAACAACTGGAATAAAAACGGGACACAAGATAAATACCTGGTATTAAAAATGCCCGTTACGGAATTGGAAGATGTCATAAACAGATTGATGATGCACCAATCCAAGGAATAATGATCAATGATTTTTGAGCAATAAAAATGTAACAGGGTCAACAAATCTAACTTTCGATTACGCAGGCATTTACTCTATAAATTCAACCAGGATATTTATTTTAAAAAAAATGCTATCCACAGTTATCCTATACATTTGACACAGATTTAATGAAGCTTTTTTTATGAGTAAGAAAAAATACATCATGATAACGGGAGTTATCATTGTTTTAATCGTTGTCTTTTACAGGTATATTTTTCACTTTTTAGGAATTACCCCCAACGTCACAGCGGCCCAAATAACTTACCAAAACTTACTATACTCGAGGTTCTTGTTTTGGGGGATAGCTATCTTCCTTTTCTTATATGCCCATTTTGCAGAAAAGCAAGACTTACTTTTAAAGAAACCGGAGCGCAGGCGAATTGGTTTTTATTTGCTTTCCATTGTCGGCATCTATGGCGCCATATTATTGTCGGGTATTTTACTCATGCTTATTCTTAAAATTTTAGGTTATCCAGTTACTGAGCAGGGAGATTACTTAAAACATTTGGCAGGCATTTTACGCGCACATCCTGTATTGCTGCTCTTTACCTGCATCACAGCGGGTATTACAGAAGAAATAATTTTCAGAGGCTACCTGCAGCAAAGGATAGAATTAATTTTTAAAAGCCCGGTTGCAGGCATTATCATTTCGTCGGTTTTTTTTGGCCTGGCTCATGCCTTTTATGGTACTATCCAGCAGGTGGCCATCCCATTCGCAATAGGAATTATATTTTCCATCTATTATTTTAAATACAAAAATATTTATGTACTGATGGTATTTCATTTTTTATTTGATTACATCCAATTGCTATTGATGCATATAAAATAACGGATGCTGGTAAAAAACAGAATAAGCCCTTTTGAAATTTTTAGAGAGCATTAATTGAAATGAGCGGATTATAATTTCCCGCTCATTTCTTTTACCACCACTATTTTTTTGCTATGTGGCCGTCCGGATCTTTTAAAAAATCATCTTTGCATTCTTTGGAACAAAAGCCATAAATTTTTCCTTTATAATGGGCGGTGTCTTCTATGCCCGCAGAGAGTGGCATTCCGCAGCCTAAATCTTTTTTAGATGCAAAACGTACATTTTCGAATTTGTTGACAGGCGCTACTACTGCCGTTACTGAATCTTTCATATTGTCAACAGTAGTTTCTTTTTGGGAGTGGCTGCTACAGGCCGCTAATAAAATTGAAATAACGAGTATTTTTTTCATGATGATTGGTTGTATTTCCTGGAAGTGTTTTCTTTATTTAGAACCTCACACAGGATTTGTTTTATTATTGATATAAAAATCCAACACAATAAAAACCTTGTTGAGAA
>JBDTGD010000350.1:0-2399 GCA_039937595.1 Ginsengibacter sp.
AATCTTCAAAAGAAAATATTGGAAAATTGATTGAGCGGAATGTGGATATAAAATACAATGTGGTTGCCATTGATGAGCGTGAAACAGGCGAAAGGAAATTATTGAATTTCGGGCACACCATTGGCCATGCTATCGAGAATACTGCCAAGCTTCCGCACGGAAGCGCAGTGAGTATCGGAATGGTAGCGGCTTGTATTATTTCAGAAAAAATAAACGGATTTTCAAAAGAGGCAACTGAGAAGGTAAAACAACTTATTTCAAAATATAAACTACCCATCGCTTTTGATATTGATAAAGAAAAAACGTGGGATATTTTGTTGCATGATAAAAAGAAATCCGGTACTGACATGAATTTTGTGGTATTGGATGAAATAGGAAAAGCTTCTATAAAAAAAATCTCCTTGACCGATTTACGTGAAATATTTTTCACTCACTTATAACTCATAACTTATAACTCATAACTTATAACTCTTAACTCTTAACTCATCACTCATTACTTCACACCGTGATCATAACAATAACACCATCTCCCGTTTCTGGAAAAATAAAAGTACCGCCTTCCAAAAGCTCTATGCAGCGCGCCTGTGCGGCAGCCCTTATTACGCCCGGAACAACTGTCATTGATAATTTTGGTAACAGCAACGATGAAAAAGCGGCAATGAATATTATCACCAAACTCGGCGCTACTATTAATATGGTGAGCAATAAAATGGCAATCACTTCTAACGATTACATTTTTAAATCTCAGTTTCCGGAAAAAAATGTGATGGTGGATGTTGGCGAAAGCGGGTTGTCTATGAGAATGTTTGCGCCGATTGCAGGCCTTTTTAATTATGATATTACTTTTACCGGGGAAGGCAGTATTCTAAAAAGGCCAATGAATTTTTTTGACGAAATTCTTCCAATGATTGATGTGGAAGTGAATTCCAATGGAGGAAAATTGCCGGTTACTTTACGAGGGCCGCTTCATCCGAAAAATATTACTGTAGATGGCTCACTAAGCTCACAGTTTTTAACCGGGCTCCTTTTTGCTTTTGCAAAAGCGTGTACAGCACCCGTTAGTATTACCGTAAAAGACCTGTCAAGCAGGCCTTACATTGACCTTACGATTTCTGTTTTGAAGGATTTTGGCTTCAGGATTGATAACCGGAATTACGAAGTCTTTACGATTCATCCGCGCGAACCCTTACCCGCACACAGTATAAAATACACCGTAGAAGGCGACTGGAGCAACGCAGCATTTCTTTTGGTAGCAGGCGCTCTCGCCGGTGAAATTACGTTGAAAGGCGCTGATTTGAATTCAAGCCAGGGCGATAAAAATATTATGGAAGCGCTGTACGATTGCGGCGCTGAAGTCAACATTCATAATAAAGAGATTACAATAAAGAAGGCTAAATTAAAGGCATTTGATTTTGACGCCACTCATTGCCCGGACTTATTTCCACCGCTGGTAGCGCTGGCGGGTTATTGTAAAGGTGCAACTACCATAAAAGGCGTAAACAGGTTATTGCATAAAGAAAGTAATCGTGCCATAGCCTTGCGCGATGAATTCAGGAAGATGAATGTGGAAGTAGAGCTTAACGGCGATCTGATGACCATTCATGGCGGCAAAGAGGTGAAAGGTGCAAAAGTTTCTTCGCATAATGACCATAGGATTGCAATGGCCACAGCGGTTGCAGGATTAGCTGCAAAAGGACAAACCACTATTCATGATGCGGAAGCAGTAAATAAATCTTATCCTGATTTTTATAAAGATTTGAAATCTATAAAAACCATTTCCGGCGGTGTGAAGAATAAGGATATTGTTTAAGACGCCCATTCCGATACCTTGATCTCCCGAATTACACGAGCAATAACTTCTGTGGATTTTTTTGATTTAAGAGAATATTTTATTTGCTGCAGTCGCACTTCAGCGCTGCCTTGACTCTTCAAATTCCGAAATACAAGAGATGTTAGTTTTTATTACTAAACCTGTATTTTTTCTTCTCCAGAGAAACTGTCACCGTAAAATTTCGTAATTTTAACGATGAAATTAAACACCATTGCGCACGTGCTGTTGGTGATTTTGTAATAAGCTTTACAGCATGTGCACAAAAAAAGCAAACTTCACAAATAAATAAAAACATGAATCATTCTGAATGGAATCAACTGACACCCGAAGAAACAAGGGTGATCGTACATAAAGGAACCGAGCGTCCCGGCATTGGAGCGCTTCTTCATAATAAGTCTAAAGGTACTTATGTGTGCAGGAGGTGCAATGCTCCGTTATATAATTCTTCTGACAAATTTCAATCAACCTGCGGTTGGCCCAGCTTTGATGATGAAATAAAGGGTGCTGTAAAGCGGATCCCTGATGCCGATGGAATGCGCACAGAAATTGTGTGTGCTAATTGCGACGC
>JBDTGD010000351.1:0-6221 GCA_039937595.1 Ginsengibacter sp.
TTATACTTTAAAATAACAACTGGTGATTTTTTTTACAGGTATTCGCTACTCTTAAAAAAAAGCTATTTTAATGAATGCAGTTTTGATCAGCTTCCTTTCATTGATACCTTAAAGCGCATAGGTTATGAACTTTGGCGGGCAATGCTGCTAAATGGGGATTTACTGGTACTGTTGCCCGGTGTTGCATCTGTTATTTACAGGAAAAAAATTGAATTTACCGGAATTAAAAAAATCGATACTTTTTCATTTATCGTTTTATTAGGTTGCGCTAATTTCATGACCATTTCTTTTTCTTCTTATGTGCCGCTTTGCCCGTCTCCAAGACATTTTCTTTTTCTCATCCCGTTTGCCGCCATCACAGGCGCGCCTATGCTTTATGCATACATTAAACAACCGGCAAAATTTATAGTGCTGCCGATGCTCTTAGCGCTCGCCACAGCGATTATATTTAGCATAAACGGAGGAAGTACAAAATACCTTTATCTCCTTTTTACTTTATTACTTTTTGGCTGCTATCTTTTTTCTATTGTCAAAAACAGAGCGTTTCCCTATACCTATTCCGTCATATTGCTTACGGTTTTGTTTTTTGCAAATTACCTGTCAGATTTTGTCAAGCCGTTGTATCCTTATTATTGGGACCAGAAAGCGGTGATTGAAAAAACCTTTTCGCGAAAAAATACTACGGCTACGATTTTTTCTTCGGATGCACTTTCAGGCGAACTAAGCGAGTTTTTTTTGAGATTTGAAACGGGCAACCTTAAAATTTACCCGATGGATTCCGTAAAAGTTACTAACGAAGGTTCCCTTTATTATTTATTAAACAGAGACATAAATCCGGCTGCAGGAAAAATAGCAGACAGCCTTATGATAAAAGATAAGGACAGTAGCATTTCCATGGTTTATCGAAAAAACGATGTGTTTCTTTATAAAGTGAATAATACAATATTGGAAATTTTAAAAGAGAATTAATTCAAATATCGATTCATCCAATTTTCCCCCAATTCGTGTCTTCACGAATTGTAGCCTGTTTTCGTTGACAAAAAAGAATTATTCAAACTATAAGAATTGCAGATTATTTTTAGAAAAACTCGTGAGATACGAATTAAGGAAAACAGGAATCTTTGTTATTTATTCATTTACCAGGGGTGGGGTTTTTAAATTACGCCCAACAAGAATTAATTCAAATATCGATTCATCCAATTATTCTATTTTCGCAAAATGCCGTTCACATCAATTATACAATCGTTTGCCATAAAAAGTTTATCTGAATTATACCAGCAGGAATTTTCTACAAAAGATTTTCAGATAAACGGAACCAAGCCTGAATTTGAAGGCGATTACACAGTTGTGCTTTTCGCGTTGGTAAAAATAATAAAAAAATCTCCTGAGATATTAGGAAACGAATTAGGAAATCTCTTATTAAAAAATTACCCCGACTTCTTTTCTTCATTTAATGTAATCAAAGGCTTTTTAAACCTGGAAATAGCAGACAAGCCATTGACGGCACTTTTAATGGAGCATTACCAGGATGAAAATTTTGGCAAAACATCTGGGGTGCGCGGCCAGTCTGGCAAAGCAAAAAGAGTGATGGTGGAATATTCTTCCCCCAATACCAACAAACCATTGCACCTGGGACACCTGAGAAATATCTTCCTGGGATGGAGTGTTGCGGAAATTTTAAAAGCAAATGGCAATGAAGTAATCAAAACTTCCATTGTAAATGACCGTGGAATTCACATTTGCAAAAGCATGATTGCCTGGCAACAATTTGCCAATGGCGCTACTCCGGATTCGACCAATGAAAAAGGCGATCATTTGGTAGGTGATTATTACGTAAAATTCAATGATGAATATAAAAAGGAAGTTGCCGAATTAATGCAATCCGGCAGTACCAAAGAACAGGCGGAAAAAGATGCACCCATAATGAAGAAAACCCAGAAAATGTTGCTTGACTGGGAGCAGGGAAATGACAAAGTAATCGAACTATGGAAAATGATGAATAGCTGGGTTTACAAGGGTTTTGAAGAAACGTACCAAAAAGTCGGAATTGATTTTGACCATACTTTTTATGAAAGCAATACGTACCTTTTAGGAAAAGATTTTGTGGAGAAAGGATTGCAAAAAAAGGTTTTATTCAAAAAAGAAGACGGTAGTGTCTGGATCGATCTTACCGATAAAAACCTGGATGAAAAATTAGTATTAAGAGGGGATGGTACTTCCGTATATATTACGCAGGATATAGGCCTGGCAATACAAAAATTTGAAGAATACCATTTAGATAAAAGCATTTATGTGATCGGCGATGAGCAGTTATATCACATGAAAGTTTTGAAAGAAATTATCAGAAAACTCGGGATGCCTTTCGCTGATAATATTTTTCATTTGAGCTACGGAATGGTAGAATTAACAACAGGCAAAATGAAAAGCCGCGAAGGAACGGTAGTAGATGCGGATGACATCATTAATGAAATGGTAGCCACAGCGGAAAAGCATACTGAGGAGCTGGGAAAAGTAAATGATTTTTCCGCTGATGAATTACGTGACTTGTATGAAACGCTTGGACTTGGTGCGATGAAGTTTTATCTATTGAGGGTTGATCCCAAAAAACGGATGATCTTCAACCCCGAAGAAAGTATTGATTTTCATGGTTTTACGGGCTCCTTTGTACAATACACCTATGCGAGAATACAGTCTATTCTTAGAAAAGTGGGAAATGAACAATCATCGGTAATCAGTGGTGAGTTATCAGTAACTCGTCTGCTTCCTTTAGAAAGGCAATTGATTATTTTTTTAGAGAAATATTCAACGGTAATTTCAGAAGCGGGTGAAGAGATGAATCCTTCTGTTATAGCCAATTATGTTTTCAATCTTGCCAAACTATACAATTCATTTTATGCGGAACATTCTGTAGCCAATGCGGAAAGTGAAGAAAAGAAAAATCTTCGTTTACGGTTGAGTGTTATGACAGCAAATATTATCAAAAGCGGGTTGCAACTGATGGGAATAAATGTTCCGAAAAGAATGTAAAAAAGACAAAGGACATTTTATTCCAGCCATATAAATCTTCTCCGGTTTCGATATTTTTAAGGCTCGTGGTCATTTAAAATGATGTTAGTAAAATGTAAAAAAAATACGATATTAAAAGGCATTGGAAATTAAAATTACTATATTGAAGGTTTGAGTCCGGCTATTGTGTTTTACTTAAATAAAGCGTTTTACCACTTATAACATTAATAATATTTCATTTAGACAATTATGGATTCTTTGAAAGACATTTTTTGGGGCAACTCCATCAAAAGTTGGCTGATAGCATTTGGAATAATAATAATTGCATTTGCAATTATTAAAATTGTAAAGGGACCCGTTTTAAAAATTTTAAGAAACTGGTCTCGGAAAACCTCGAACACTTTTGATGATTTTATAGTGATAGCTATAGAAAAGTCACTAATTCCGTTTTTATATTTTGCTTCCATATTCGGTGCTATTCAATACCTGACGCTCGATACAGAAACCAATCACGTTATAAGAGTTGCCATTCTGTTCATCATTACTTTTTTTATTCTGCGAATTTTAACTTCCGCAATTCGATATTCTATTTTTCAGTTTCTAAGTAAGCAGGAAAATAGTGAAACAAAGCAAAAGCAGGCGCATGGATTAATCCTTGTTTTAAACGGCTTTGTGTGGTGCCTGGGTTTGATCTTCCTTATAAATAATCTCGGTTATAATGTTACCACGATTATTACAGGGCTCGGTATTGGTGGCATTGCCATCGCATTGGCGGCTCAGGCTGTCCTTGGTGATTTCTTCAGCTATTTTGTAATTTTCTTTGATCGTCCCTTTGAAATTGGTGATTTTATTAGTACGGGAACCGACGTAGGATCTGTAGAGTACATTGGTATTAAAACCACCAGGATAAGATCTAACAGCGGGGAGCAAATTATATTTTCAAATAAAGATCTTACCGATTCAAGAGTTCGTAATTTTAAGAGGATGTTGAGGCGCCGTATTGTATTTAAAATTGGCGTTACTTATCAAACTACACCAGAACAATTAAAAAAAATCCCCGAAATAATTAAACAGGCTATTAAGTCAAAAGAGAACGCAACCTTTGACAGAAGCCATTTCTCAGGATTTGGCGATTTCAGACTGGATTTTGAAACCGTCTATTATATAGAAACACCTGATTATAATTTATACATGGGTATTCAGCAATCCATTTATCTTGAAATATTTGAAAACTTTGCTAAGGAGAATATTGAGTTTGCTTATCCTACTCAAACGTTATTCGCGGCCAACAACTTTACAGAGCAGCAAAAAGAAAAAACCGAAGCAGCAAAAAATGAAACTTTTGAAAACTTGAGCGATCTTTTTCCCGGCAAAGCTTAGCTGCAGGAAAGACTGTTTGCAAATCAGGATAGTGGCTTTAAGCCCGCGGGAAAAGCGATAACATATAGACGCCAGGACCTTCCACTATACAGAAGCAGTGAACGAACAAATAAGTGACATTTCTATTTTAAAGACAAAAAGCGGCTAAGACATTGTCTTTACATTCAGTAATCCAGAGCAAGTTTTCCATGATCACTTATGGCTCTTCACAACATATCAATCGCGCCTTCATCGGTTTAAAAAAATGAATCTTACAATCATGCATCATTAGTTTTCGCTCCTATGACAATTCCGCATAAGGCGTCGTCGTTCCGCCAATTTTTTGATTAATATTATTTTTTAAAAGCAATTTCTGGCTGCTTACATTTGTGCGGAAAGTTAATCCCTCAAAATATAAATTGAATATATCATTTATTTTGATGGCTCATTTTCCAAAATATATATTCGCTTTATGAGAATATTGGTTTTTATTTTCCTGGCCCTTGCAACATTTTCGTCATTTGCCCAAAAAAAAGCATGTTATGTTTCGGGTAAAGTAATTGACGAAAATGAAGATCCATTAGGCGGCGTTACCATTACGATTCTCGGAAAACAAAACGGCATTCTGGCCTCCGACTCAGGAATGTTCAGGATAAAAGTACCTTCCGAAAAAGCATTCGCTCTGGTCTTTTCACACTCCGGGTTCCACGATGAGCAAAAGAATTTTTATTTAAGTGAGGGGGAAGAAGAAAATTTAACGGTAAGACTTACACGTAGTAATAAAACGCTGGACACTGTTGTGGTCGCTGGTAATAAGGATAGAAATGAAAGCAGCCTGATAAAAATAAATCCCAAAAATGCTTTAATGCTTCCATCTGTCACCGGCGGTGTAGAAGGATTGATAAAAACATTGGTAGGAAGCAATAATGAACTTACTTCACAATATTCAGTTCGCGGAGGCAACTATGATGAGAACATAATCTATATAAATGATTTTGAAATTTACCGGCCCTACCTGGTAAACAACGGGCAACAGGAAGGATTGAGTTTTATTAACCCGGAACTTGTAAAAAATATTAATTTTTATACTGGAGGTTTCCAGACAAAATATGGCGATAAAATAAGCAGTGTGCTGGATATCCAATATAAAAAACCGGAGTCTTTTGGAGGTTCCGCGTATGTAAGCCTCCTAGAACAGGGAATCCATTTGGAAGGCACTTCAAAAAATCAAAAACTTGCCGTTTTATTTGGTGTAAGGAGCAAAACCAATAGAAATTTGTTAAGCAGGCAGGAAACACAAGGGAATTATGTTCCGTCGGCTGCGGATATGCAGGCTTATCTTACTTATAAGTTTTCAGAAAAACTGCAATTGGAAGTGTTGGGAATTATCTCAGGTTCCAAATTTTCTTTTATCCCTGAATCTGCGCAAAAATCTACAGCAGTTTTTTCACCTTTATTTACTGCCAACATAGGGCTTGACATTTTTTTCCAAGGGCAGGAAAAAGACCAATACAACAACAGTTTACTGGGAATAAGCCTGGTTCAGACCGTAAATAAAAAAATAAAATTAAAATGGATGGTGAGTGGTTATAGCGATAATGAGAACGAAAATTCAGATATAACAGGCGCTTATCTTTTTGGTGAAAGGAATTTTGATAAAACCCAACCGGATTTTGGGCAGATAACTAATCCGCTCGGAGCTGGAACATATCAAAACTATGCGCGCGACCAACTCAATATCCAGGTTTACAACATCAGCCATAAAGGAACTTATAGTCTCGGAAAACATTTTCTGCAATGGGGCGCCGGCATCGATCATACCATCATCAAGGATCAATTAAATGAATGGGAATACC
>JBDTGD010000352.1:0-4773 GCA_039937595.1 Ginsengibacter sp.
CTGACCCTTTAACTGATGATAGCGAGTACATAGATGTGGTGGCCGTTTTTGGTGGGGTTAAAAAAAATATTCATTCAAAAAATTTTAAAGGTGGCGAAATAGTAAGTTTTATGGGTGGTGCTGAAATCAATTTTATGCAGGCTGATATTCAACACCCAGTTGAACTTGAAGTGAACAATGTATTTGGTGGCACTAAATTAATTATTCCTGCAGACTGGGACGTGAAAAATGAAATAGCTGCAGTATTTGGCGGAGTGGAAGATAAGCGCAGTTTCAATAACAGCACTCCTCCCGATGCCAACAAAAGAATCGTAATAAAAGGGTCATGTGTATTTGGGGGAATTGAATTTACTAATTATTAAAATTAAATTTTCACCTTATAATTCCAACTTTATGAAATGGTATCTTGCAAAAATAGTTTTCAGAATTATTTGCGGAGAAGGAAGCCATACGCCGCAATTTGATGAACAACTAAGGCTGATAGAAGCGGAAGACGATATGCACGCGTTTCAAAAAGCGCGTATAATGGGCGATGGCGAAGAAGATAACTTTTTGAATAATGTGCAAAAGCCGGTACGCTGGAAATTTATTGATGTGTCAGAAATTCATCCGCTTGATAACCTTGTAGATGGCGTAGAGTTGTATTCAAAAATAGCGGAGGAGGATGATGCAGTAAAGTATATCAATAACATTAAGGACCGCGCAAAATACTTGCACGAAAGCTGTTTGCAAAAAACACTTCAAATGAACTAAAATCATTGATTTGACGAATTCCATTTTATCTGACAAGCGTTTACGATTTTTCTTCATCGCGTGGTGGTTTGTATGGATGTTGCTGCAATACATTATGCTAAGGCAATTGAATATTGATGAACCGCATGCGCTTACAGACAGCCTGGTTAGTAATATTCTTCTGGCTGCCTGTTCGTTTTTTATCAGTAATAATATGAAGTATTATCTGCCGCGTGGTGAAAAGTATTGGTACGTCCTGGTAGTAAGTCTCATGGTAAGTTTTCTTTGGATGCTTGCTCAGCATGGAATTCTGTGGTTAATTTTTAAAGAAGGGGATAGTTATTTTTCAGTTATCAGGAATTCATGGGGTATCAGGTTTGGAGCGGGCTTTTTGTTGATAAGTAGTATGAGTATGTTTAGTCTATTATGGTACAGCCAGCAGGAGCAAAAAGAAACAGAACAACGAAACACAGAAGCAGAGCGGCTTTCAAAAGAAGCTGAATTATTCAAATTGCGACAACAGTTACAGCCACATTTCTTGTTCAATAGTTTAAATTCTATAAGCGCGCTCACGGGGTCTGAGCCCGAGAAGGCAAGACACATGATTCAGCAGTTAAGTGATTTTTTGCGGGGCACTTTAAGAAAAAATGAACAACAATGGAACACACTCGAAGAAGAGTTGAATCATTTGCAATTATATCTTGATATTGAAAAAGTTAGATTTGGCAAACGGTTAAAAACTGAGATCATTTATAAGGACGAAGCACTGGCACTTAAAATTCCTGCCTTGCTTCTGCAGCCGATAGTGGAGAATGCTATAAAATTCGGACTTTACGATACAATTGGAGATGTATTAATAAAATTAGAGGCTACCACGGAGGTTAGTAATTTAAGGATCGTTGTCCAAAATCCTTTTGACCCCGAAACTTCACAACCGATGAAGGGAACTGGTTTTGGGCTTTCGTCTATTCATAGAAGATTGTTTCTTTTATTTGCCAGGAACGACCTGTTGAGCACGAAAAAAGAGGGCCAATATTTTATCACTACCATTATTATACCGCAAATTTCTGAAACAACACCACGAGATCCATCTTCAGGAAAAGAACAATTGGCGGATTTGATTTGCACAGAAATTGATGATCGGATCCATGACAAAATCAATCAAACTATAAAAAGGAAAATGAAATGAAAGTCGTAATCATTGATGATGAGTTGTTGGCAAGAGGAATTGTAAAAGAATATTTAAAATATTACAGCGACGCCGATCTAATAACGGAATGTAGCAATGGCTTCGAAGGTATAAAAGCGATCCATGAATATAAACCTGATCTTATTTTCCTGGACATTCAGATGCCAAAGATTAATGGTTTTGAGATGTTGGAATTAATAGAAAATCCACCTGCTGTTATTTTTACAACTGCATTTGACGAGTTTGCCATAAAAGCTTTTGAGTCAAATGCCGTAGATTATTTATTAAAACCATTTAGCAAAGAACGTTTTGATAAAGCTATCCAAAAATACTTGCAGCACGCTGATACGACAACTCCCACTCAAGAGGTGGTGGAAACCGCTGCACAATCTCCCACACAGCAAAACCGCGTGGTGGTAAAGGATGGAAATAAAATAAAAATCATACCCATCAATAAAATCCATTACCTGGAAGCGGCAGATGATTATGTAAAAATAATAACCGACGAGGGATCGTTTCTCAAAAAGCGCACTATGAATTTTTTTGAAGCATCGTTGAGCCAATATCATTTTGCGCGCGTACACCGGTCTTACATAGCAAATACTCAATTAATAACCCGCATTGACCCTTATGAAAAGGAAGGGCATTTGCTTTTGTTGACGACCGGAGCTAAAATACCGGTAAGCAAAGCAGGCTACATGAAACTGAAAGAAGTGCTGGGAATTTAGTTTAAACATTTAATCTTCTTCCGGCCCCAGCCATTCATTTATTATTCGTTGTGTTTTTATCACTTTCAGTGTCATGCAACAAATAAATATTTTATACATCCAAAACTTCTTTCCATTTTTCAGTTTCTGCGTAGACTTTAATAACATGGTTTCTTTCCATTAATAATTTTCTCATATAACTTGTAAGTATAATTTTATCAAAGAGCTTACCGGCAAAGCCATATGGAGATTGAAAATCAAACCTGTCTTTCATAACGACAGTACCCTGAATTTGTTCAAAGTTATGATCATGAATAAAATATTTGAAAGCGCCTTTTACCTGTTCGTCTCTGAAATAAAGTGGCCTTTGGAATTGAGTGATTTTTGATGTCAGTTTTTGTTTTATACCAAAATGAATTGCTTGCCAGGAAACAGTTTCGCCATAATTTACTAGCCCTGAGGTCTTCCCTGCAATTGCTTTTTCTTTAGATGTTGCCGTAGAGATTCGATGAAGCTCAATACTTCGAGATAAATCGAAGCATATTTCAATTGGTGCATTGATTTTAGTGTCGAGGTAAATTAGAGGCATTTTTACAAACCTAAATATTAAATATGATAGATATAATTCTAAAGAGATTTGTAAAATAATAAAATCAATAGTAAACCAACAATTATTAACGATTCTTATCTTTTAATCAAGAATGATTGTTTTTGATAAGATATGCCTTATCATCTATTTAGAACCTCTCAAAATATTCAATTTATCGTTTCTTTATAAAAGATAGAAATCCTTCTTATTTCTTTCTTTACTCCTGTTTTCTTTCAGTTGAATTACTTATAAAATATCTATCTCATGGAATCCAAATTAAATATTTGGAAATAATATATTTCTTAAAATAATTTTTGTTTTGAAAATTTTTACGTGTGGCAAATTTATTTATACAATTTATCAGTACATTTAAACTTTCAATTCATTTGAATAAATTATTTTTTCGATTTTAAATTTCAGACTTGATATTTTAACCTGACGACCATTACCTCTTTATAGCCGGTACCAACCAAATATGGCTACATTGCCGGTAAACTAAATTTTTGTAAATGAAAGCAATCACAAGAGTCCAACTTTCTGCCATGATGTTTCTTGAATTCTTTGTCTGGGGCGCCTGGTTTGTGACTCTTGGAACCTTTTTAATAAGTAATCTTCATGCAAGCGGCGCAGAAACCGGATCGGTGTTTTCTACACAATCGTGGGGAGCTATTATTGCTCCATTTATTATTGGCTTAATTGCAGACAGGTATTTCAATGCAGAAAAAATTCTGGGTGTATTACATATTATTGGAGCGATATTTTTATACCAGGTGTATAGTATAGGTGCAGTCACGAACGTATATCCTCCTGCAGTTTTTTATTATCTGTTAATATATATGATATTGTTTATGCCCACGCTGGCATTGGTTAATTCAATCTCTTTCAATCAAATGAAAAATACCGAAAAAGAATTTCCACCCGTGCGGGTTTGGGGGACCATCGGTTGGATTGTTGCAGGGCTTGGAATTAGTTTGGTTTTTGTGTGGGATTCGGAAGCAAACATTAAAGAAGGTTTGATGAAAAATACTTTCTTGTTGGCTTCCATCGCTTCTTTGGTATTAGGTATATTTAGTTTCACGTTGCCAAAAACGCCACCCAAAGTAGATAAAAACGCTAAAGTAAAAGTTTCAGAGATCTTGGGTTTAGATGCTATAAAATTATTAAAGGATAAAAATTTTCTGATATTTTTTATCGCGTCCATTTTGATATGTATTCCTTTGGCATTTTATTATCAGTATGCCAGTCCCTTTCTTATAGATACCGGCATGACCAATTCTACGGCAAAAATGACGATGGGGCAATTTTTTGAAGTGTTTTTTTTACTAATGCTCCCATTCATTTTCAAAAAATTCGGATTTAAAATAACGATTATGGCAGGTATGCTTGCCTGGTCCATACGATATGCATTATTTGCTTATGGAAATGCCGAAGACCTCACTTTCATGCTGATTATTGGAATTATTTTACATGGTATTTGTTATGATTTCTTTTTTGTGTCCGGGCAGATTTATACAGATGCCAAAGCGGGCCCAAAATTTAAAAGTGCTGCGCAAGGG
>JBDTGD010000353.1:0-2189 GCA_039937595.1 Ginsengibacter sp.
TCGCATACCAAACAAGTGGAAATATAGCAGTTACGGACGAATTTGTAACCAGGTTTCTTGATTTTGCGGTGGGGTTTGAAAAAATATTTCACATAGATGATACCATCAGTAAAAAAGTTTTGGCAGATGCCTCTGGTTTTTTAAAAGATAAAAAATCAACAGAACAGGATAATCCAGAAATAAGAGAAATAAAAGGATTGATACGCCGTTGCGAAGCGCGTGCTACCTGCAAATATGTTGGGCTAAATGATGACCAGATTCACTTCATGAACCTGCCTTTTTATGAAACAGGAACTATCGAAAAGAATCCGATGGGCAAAGAAGATGTTGATATAACAGTAAAGCTTATGCGAAAGATAAAACCTCAGCAAATTTTTTGTGCGGGAGATCTTGCTGATCCGCATGGTACGCATAAAGTATGCCTTGATATCATTCTTGCAGCTTTGGAAGTGATCAAGAATGAAAAAGACAATGAATGGTTGAAAGATTGTTACATATGGTTATATAAAGGTGCCTGGGAAGAATGGGATATTAGTGAAATAGAAATGGCGGTACCAATGAGTCCCGAGCAAGTAAGAAAAAAACGTTACGGAATTTTCATTCATCAATCCCAAAAAGATTCTGTCCCTTTCCAGGGAAGCGATGAGCGTGAATTTTGGCAAAGAGCTGAAGAAAGAAATGCGAACACTGCAAATATGTACGCAGGTCTCGGCCTCACTAAATATGCGGCGATGGAAGCCTTTGTAAGATTAAAGATGTAATTCTTTTTAACGCAAAAAAGAACTCAAACTTGAGAGTTGCCAGGGCTGGTATTTTATTGTAATAAAATTTTTAGATTTATTTATGAGATTATGATAAAGAATGTAGGTTTTTTCTTTGTTTACTGATAAGAATTATGAATCCTTTTTCAAAATGAAAATCCCTATAAGCATTCATGAGGTGGATTCGGGTTTTTGAATAACTGACAAATTTCAAAGGGTTTTAATCTAAAGCAAATAACTGGTATTGGTTGATTTTCATAACTATTCAGTACGCTCAATATATACATTTAGATTCATTGTTCATACGATTTCTTTTTAGATTTTTAAATAGCTATTCAGATTTATTTTATGCTTTTGAGAAATCTGTTTTTTTATGTAAATTTTTTAATCATTTAGGTACTGAAAAGTATTAAGAAAACGATAGATCTCAGCTGAATCATTGATGAAAGTAATTTTCTAAAATCTTTTTCCAAACTGCCTAAAGTTACACTGGCAAAGGGATTCGTCAAAACAGTAAAGTGTTCTGAATCGCTACCTGTAATTATTCTTTAAATAAAGAGAATTATTATTTTTGAAAAATGAATAACCAGAATAATTATTTTAAAAACAGTTTGGAATTTCAGGTTGAAAATTAGTTTTCTTATCTTGAATATCTTTTTGACTATTTCTTTTATCCAACTTCTGTTAATTATTATTTTGTAAATTCTTCCATGAAAACTCTTCTAACTTCACTCAAGTCTGCAAATTATTTTATTCGGCAATTTTTTTTTAGCGCTCTGCTCTTACTTCTAAATTTTGTTTCTTACGGACAGGTAGATGTAATCATGAATCATAATGATTTGAAAAGGACTGGTTGGAACAGCAAAGAAACTATCTTAACAACTACTAGCGTAAGCGGCGGTAATTTTGGGAAGATTTTTTCCAGAGCTGTCGACGATGAAATTTATGCCCAGCCATTAGTACTGAGTAATTTTCACATTGCTGGGGGCATGCATGATATTGTTATTGTAGCTACAGTTAATAATAGTTTATACGCTTTCGACGCAGACGATGCAAGCGTTTCAACCGCTTACTGGCAAGACAATTTGACTTTTGACACTGTAAATTATCGTCCTGTAAATAGAGCAGATATGACTGGAGCATGTGGCGGACACTATTCTGATTTTAGTGGGAATATGGGAATAGTGGGAACGCCCGCGATTGATACGGCTACCAATACCTTGTATGTTGTAGCAAGAAGTAAATCTAAAACAGACGCTGATTTTGTTCAGTATTTACACGCCATTGATGTGACTACGGGTGCAGAAAAACCGGGAAGTCCTGTTTTAATAACGGCTACTTCTCCAGGCACGGGAATGGGCAATGATAACGGAGTTATCACTTTTAATTCTCAGATTCAAAACCAAAGACCGGGACTTTTATTAAATA
>JBDTGD010000354.1:0-8735 GCA_039937595.1 Ginsengibacter sp.
CAAATATATCAACCGCTTAAGCGACTATCTTTTTATGCTGGCGAGGTATATAGGAATGAAAAACAATGCGCCAGAAATAACCTGGAATGCACGTGTGTGAATATTTTTCCTAAATAAGAATTACAAGAATTTGTCCATTTACTGTATTGAATGTAAGCACTCAGTTGTGAATGATAAGTACCAAACGCATGCAGGAATATTTTCTATTTTAAACCGAATCCCCAGGTGTATTCTCGTTCAAAACATTTTGAATTCTTTCGTTCAAAGTTTCATAATCAGTATATCCTTGTGCAACGAGATAGAATTTTGATTCGCTTAATTGTATAAATACTACAGGAAAACCAGATACATTTAATTGTTTGCACAAAGCGAATTCATAATAAGCGTGCTCTTTATATTCGTCTTCATAAAGCTTTTCATAAAATTCTTCTTCAGGAATATTGTATTTTTCAAGCAACAATCTATAAGCCTCGTCATCAGTAAGGTCGCGGCCTTCAAAATGAAGGGCATATTCTAAGTCTGTCGCAAAACTTACCTGTTGGTCAGGATAATAATCTTTAAATACACAAAGAGCAATGGCCGGCTTTTCCGAATTGGGGAACCAATCGCTGGCATCAGGATGATGTACATGCCATAAGTAATCCTCACCAAATTTTATTCCTGTAATGTCTTCTACTCTTTTATAAGACTCCTCAATATATTTTGCTGTAGCACCTATGGCTACTGGTTCTTCCGGTAATATCATTCCTCCTGAAAGAACTTCAAATTCCAGCATACTTTTGTATTGGGAATTAATTTTTTTGATGACCTCGCTAAAGCCGTAACACCAGCCGCAATAAGCATCGTAACAGTAGATAAGTGTTGTCATTGAAATGAGATTATTTAAGAAAGTTTATATTCTTTCATCAATAAATCTGTAGGTATTCTCAGCATTCTATGAAATACCCTAATCATATTTAAAGACATTGGCTTTTTGTAATTCAATACTTTACTTATCGTTCCTTTGTCTCCAAATTCTTTTGCAAGGTCGGCAGGCTTGTAACCAAATTCTTCCATCCTTATTTTAACTATCTCCACAGGATCCATTTCAAATGCAGGCCATTTGGCGTTTTCATATTTATTAATAAGAAAAGCCAATAGCATCATTTCCTTATATCCAGGAGTATTTCTTTTTGATTCTCTTAATTCTTCATAACGAAGAACAGCTTTCTTATAAGAAGAATCTCCATCTATCAAAAACCACTGTTGCGTCTTCATATTACTCTTTTAAATTGTTTCCGGATCAATTTTATCATACTCATTATGAGCTCCAACAAATCTTATTTCCACAATTTGTTCAACATATCTTATTAGTGCAATGAGTCTGTAAGTATTGTGAACGATCTCAAATCTTGCTCTGTTATTTTTTATCATTTTAGCTTTAGGGAAATCAGTTAATACATCCTGCTTCATTTGCCAACCAGCATCTTCAACAACTATTCGCCAAACATTTAAACTTTTTCTTGCGTCTGCATGTTTCCTGCCAAAATCGTGCAATTTATTCCGATAGATTATTAGCATGATTTAAAGTATTAAAAATAAAATGCGAACGCAAAGATACCAAAAGTTGTCAAAATGCCAACTTTATATTTTATAAATTATGAATAATTTTCAAATCATCAATGTGCTTCCAGCCAATTCTCCCCTACTCCCAATTCGGCTTCGACAGGTACGTCATTCGGTAATTTCATCGCGTTTTTCATTGACTGCAGAATAATGGGTTTTATTATTTCCACCTCAGATCTATGCGCATCGAACACCAATTCATCATGCACCTGCAAAATCATTTTTGATTTAAAATTATGTTTCTTGAATTCCCGGTGAACATCAATCATCGCCAGCTTTATCATGTCGGCAGCGGTGCCCTGGATCGGAGAATTAATGGCGTTTCTTTCGGCGAAGCCTCGTACTGTCCAGTTAGAAGAGTTAATATCCTTCAACCAGCGCTTGCGACCCATAAGCGTTTGTACATAACCGTTAGTTTTGCAAAACTGGATGGTTTCGTCCATATATTTTTGAATATTGGCAAATTCTTTTTTATAAGCATCTATGATTTCTTTGGCTTCCGTTCTGCTTACGCCGATATTTTCTGCAAGCCCAAAAGCGCTTTGACCGTAGATAATCCCAAAGTTGACGCTTTTGGCTTTATAACGCATTTCTTTGGTTACCTCTTCTTCGGCTACATTAAATACTTTAGCTGCTGTCGCGGTATGAATATCTTTGCCCAGTTTGAAAGCCTCTCCCATGGCGGGATCGCCACTAATAGCTGCTACTATACGCAGTTCTATCTGCGAATAATCCGCAGAAATGATTACATGGTCTTTATTGCGGGGAATGAATGCTTTTCTTATCTCGCGGCCCCTCGCAGTTCTTATTGGTATATTCTGAAGATTCGGATTGTTGCTGCTAAGCCTTCCGGTGACTGCAATGGCTTGCCCATAATTAGTATGCACCCTGCCGGTTTTTTTATTGATCAATAGTGGTAGTGCATCTACATAAGTAGATTTTAATTTACTCAGCTCCCTGAAACCCAGAATATCTTCCACAATCGGGTTGTCTTTTGCCAATTTTAAAAGAACATCTTCCCCGGTAGCATGTTGGCCGCCTTTGGTTTTCTTAGTTTTAGAATCAATGCGCATCTTTTCAAACAGTACTTCGCCTACCTGCTTTGGAGATGCCAGATTAAATTTGATGCCTGCCTGTTGGTAAACACTTTCCTCACATTTTTTTGCATCTGTTTCGAGTTCCTTAGAATAGAGTTTCAGAAAATCAGTATCTACGTTCACGCCTTCAAATTCCATATCCATAAGCACATTAAGCAAGGGAATTTCCACTTTTTCAAATACTGTTTCTACTTCCTTTTCTTTTAATAATGGAAAAAAAGCTTCTTTCAATTGCAAGGTGATGTCCGCATCCTCTGCCGCATATTCTTTGGCATCTTCCAATTCCACATCGCGCATAGTTCCCTGGCCCTTTCCCTTTTTTCCGATTAATTCTGTGATGGAAACCGGCACATATCCAAGGTATTGAGCGCTTAACAAATCCATATTTCTTCTTCCCTCGCTTTCAATCAAGTAATGCGCCAGCATTGTGTCAAAAAGTTTCCCTTTTACTTCTATGCCATACCATTTCAACATTATTAAATCATACTTTATGTTTTGGCCAATCCATATTTTCGATTCATCATTAAACACCGGTACAAAATGCTGCAATATTTTCTTTGTCATTTCCAGGTCTGCCGGGCACGGAACATAATAACCTTCCCCCTTTTTAAAAGAAAAACTAAGCCCAACCAGCTCCGCTTCATTAGGGTCAATGTGTGTGGTCTCGGTGTCAAAGGAAATTTCTTTTTGAGCTGATAATTTTTTTACCAGATCTTTTATTGCTTCCTCTCCTTGTATCAGTTTATAGTTGTGAGGCGTATTATGAATATTCTTATCAGCAGCAAGCCCTGATTTTTCCTCCGGCTCTTTGGTTTCAGGGGGCTTTGTTGTAGGCGCGACTTCGACTGTGTTGTCAAATAGATCTCCTTGTACGATTTTTCTTTCGGGTTCAAATACGCTGTACTCTTCGCCCAGAATTCTTTTGCCCAAGGTTTTGAATTCCAGGTCCGCAAAAAGATTTTTAAGCGCTTCCGTATTGTATGGCCCGATTCTGAAATTATCTTCGTGGAATTCGCACGGAACTTCCGTGATAATGGTAGCTAATTTCTTACTAAGGATAGCCATATCTTTTCCTTCTCTTATTTTATTTCCCAATGCGCCTTTTATATTTTCCGCGTCTGCCAACACATTTTCAAGCGTTTCATATTGCGCCAATAATTTCGCCGCGGTTTTTTCACCTACACCTGCTATCCCGGGAATATTATCTGCCGCGTCGCCCATTAATCCGAGTATATCGATTACCTGTTTTACATTTTTGATTCCCCATTTTTCACACACTTCTTTCTGACCCATTATTTCCACGTTGCCTCCCTGGTAACCTGGTTTATAAATCTTAATATTTTCAGAAACCAACTGGCCAAAATCCTTATCCGGCGTCACCATAAAAACCTTATATCCTTGTTTCTCCGCCTGCTGTGCCAGCGCGCCAATGATATCATCGGCTTCATAACCATCACATTCTATAACCGGTAAATTAAAGCCTTCAATTATTTTTTTAATATCAGGAATAGCAGCCAATAAATCTTCAGGCGCTTCCTGTCGCTGTGCTTTGTAAGCAGCAAAATCAATATGCCTTTCCGTAGGGGCATAAGTATCAAAAGCAACCGCAAGGTGGGTAGGATTTTCTTTTTTTATTAAATCCGCCAATGTATTGGTAAAGCCAAATTGAGCATTGGTATTTTTTCCCTTGGTAGTAATGATCGGACTTCGTATTAATGAATAATAAGCACGGTAAATAAGCGCCATTGCATCTAATAAAAATAATTTTTTCTCCATGATGTAAAAATAGCACAAAGGAATTTGGCGGCAAAAAGGAGGAAATGGTTTGCGACTATTGATAATTTTTTGATAACTTGGTTCGAGCTGTTTAGTTCATACTCACTTCTCTCGTCTCATCACTATCTTTATTCCAAATAAATTCAATCTAACGACCAATTTTGTTTTCTCTTTTTGGAAGTAGAAAAAAACGAAGCTAATTACTAAATCTTTTTGGGGAAACTTTTTATCTTTACAATATGAGCATTTCTGAGATACAATTATACAATGCATTAAAAACTAAATTGGGCGATAATGAAGCCCAGCAGTTAGTTGATTTTGTAAAATCTGAAGTGACTCCTGAATTTAATAATCTAAAAGACACTTTTCTTAATAAAGACGATAAAATAGACATTATGCGTTCTATTTACGTTGTAGGCATTGTTCAATTTTTAGCAATTGTGGGTTCCGTATTAGCGATAATGAATTTTATGCTGAGAAAATAAATTTAATTCTATTGTTCTTTTTCCACCTCCATCATTATCCTTATCGTTCCAAAACTCATATCTTCCTGTGAATTTTCTTTTTAAGTTTTAAAGCTTTCTTTTTAATAAATCTTTGCAGTTTCTTTTATCAATGTTTTGTTTTTTCGGCTGAAACCAAATCATCAATATTTGTTTGTTTACTGCCGCAAGGAAGATGGTTTTATACCTCCATTAACTTACCTTTGCACCCCATAAACAGAAAAATTATGAGTGGCGCATTAAAAGAAGTACGGAATCGAATAAAAAGCGTTCAAAGCACGCAGCAAATTACCAAGGCCATGAAAATGGTAAGTGCTGCTAAACTGAGAAGGGCACAGGATGCCATTATTCAAATGAGACCTTACGCCCAAAAACTACAGGAAATGCTAAGCAATATTGTAGGCAATGCGGATGGGGATACAAATCTCGCGCTTGCGAAACAAAGGACCATTGAAAAAGTGCTGATTATCGTAATAACCAGCGATCGTGGACTTTGCGGAGGATATAACAGTAACCTGATTAAGCTTGTAAAATATGATATTCATGAAAAATATGCCGCTCAATTAGCTAAAGGAAATGTAGAAATTCTTCCTTTGGGAAAAAAGGGATACGAGCATTTTTCGAAAAATAATTTCAAAGTAGTTGATCGTTACTGGCATATATTTTCTGATCTCAATTTTGAGAATGTAGCCGCAGCGGCTAAATATGCTATGGACGCATTTGCAAAGGGAGATATAGATGCTGTTGATTTGGTTTACAGTGAATTTAAAAATGCAGGTACTCAAAAATTTACTGCTGAGCAATTCTTACCCGTAAAAAAATCAGAAAATAAAAAGGGAGCTACAAAAGCCGATTTTATATTTGAGCCGGGTAAAGACATTTTGCTGCAGGAGCTGATGCCTAAGATATTAAATACTCAGTTATATAAAGCTATCCTGGATGGGCACGCGAGTGAGCATGGAGCGCGAATGACGGCGATGGATAAGGCAACGGAAAATGCGAATGAGCTTTTAAAGTCATTGAAAATTAGTTATAACCGTGCAAGGCAGGCAGCAATTACCACAGAGCTTACGGAAATTGTTAGTGGTGCCGCAGCATTGCAGGGATAATTATTTAATTAGCTGATTAGCTGATTAGCTAATTGGCTAATATTAGTCAATTATACAATGGAATTAAGTATCATTATCCCACATATTGAAGCATTAATCTTTGCAAGCGACAAGCCTTTGGCAATCGCTGAAATCGTTGAATTGCTCAATAATGCAATGGGTTTTATAGAGGACCTTGCCACTCCCGAGCAGGTAGATGCGGCAATAAATGCTATTAAAGAAAAGTACGATTCCGAATTTTATTCCTTTGGACTGATTGAAAGCGGCGGCGGTTGGCAATTTCTGACCAAGCAGGAATATCATAAAACTATCGCACAACTTAACGGTGACAAATTTTTGAAAAAATTATCGGTAGCATCGATAGAAACACTTTCTATAATAGCCTATAAACAACCGGTTACTAAATCTGAGATTGAGTTAATACGCGGTGTAAACTGTGATTATGCAGTTCAAAAACTCCTGGAAAAAGATCTCGTTGTTATTGCAGGAAGAAAGGAAGATGCAGTCGGAAAGCCTTTAATATATGCCACTTCTAAAAGTTTTATGGATTATTTCGGTATTAATTCTCCGGAAGATCTTCCCCGTATAAAAGAATTATTAAACCAGGAAATAATTGAAGCTACAAAAATAGAAAGAGAAGAGGAGGCGAAAAAAGAAGAAGAAAAGGAATCAATTATTTTGCAAGATGATAATTCAATTGAGTCAAAGGAAATATCTGAAGGAATAGAAGAAGAAAATAAAAGCTTGTGAAATTCAGTCCTTCTTTCAGGAGATTTTAAGAACTTTGTGTTCTGTTTTTTCTTTTTTAACAACGCCTTCAACTTTTAAATACTTTACTAATAAATGCCAGAGGTTTTATCTCACAATCAACTTGCTACTATCGCGGAAGAATTTGGTACCCCACTTTATATTTACCACACAGAAAGAATTGCAGCGCAATATGAAAAACTCAAAGAAGCATTCGCACACCAGGACGTAGTTATATTTTACGCTTCAAAAGCATTGACGAATGTCAGCATTCTAAGATATATAAAATCCATTGGTGCTAATGTAGATTGTAGTTCTATCAATGAAGTAAAACTTGCATTGCACGCAGGGTTTGCTCCTCAAAATATTTTATATACTTCCAACAGCATTTCCTTTGACGAAATAGAAGAAGCAAAAGATTTTGGTGTACATATTAATATAGACAGCATTTCGAACCTGGAAAAATTCGGGAAGAAATTCGGCCATTCCTACCCTGTCGGCATTCGTTTGAGGCCGAATATTTTAGCCGGGGGCAATCTCAAAATATCTACCGGCCATGATAAAAGTAAGTTTGGCATCCCTGTCGATCAGATTCAAAAAGTGCTGGATTGCATCAAAAAAAATAATTTATTCATTCGGGGTTTGCACATTCACACCGGGAGCGAAATTGGAGATGTGGAAGTATTTGTGAAGGGCATTGGGAAATTGTTTGAATTGATTCCTCATTTTCATGAATTGGAATTTGTAGATTTAGGTGGTGGTTTTAAAGTTCCTTATAAAGACGGCGACACAGAAACGGATATTAATTTATTGGCACAGAAGGTCAAAGAAGCCTTTGCAAAACATCCTAATCCGGACAACAAGCATTTACAAATTTGGTTTGAGCCCGGTAAGTTTTTAGTAAGCGAAGCGGGATATTTTATCGCCAGTGTAAATGTTTTGAAAGAAACAGCGTCAACTGTATTTGCAGGTATTAATAGTGGCTTCAATCACCTGATACGCCCTATGTTTTATGATTCGTATCACCGGATTGAAAACATAAGTAATGAAAGTGGCCCTGAAAAAATTTATACCGTGGTTGGCAATATTTGTGAAACAGATACTTTTGCTACCGATAGGAAAATTAATGAAATCAGGGAAGGCGACCTTCTTGTTTTTTACAATGCGGGAGCTTATGGATTTGAGATGTCGTCTAACTTTAATTCGAGACTGAAGCCGGCGGAAGTAATGGTACAAGAAGGAAAAGCTCGTTTGATAAGGAAAAGAGATGTATTTGAAGACCTGCTTAGAAACCAGGTTGAAGGGTGAGGAGATACGAGAGATCATTTTACCAGGTTATCAGTTTTTCAGTGAACGAACAAATTCTGTGAATTTCTAATCAGCCATTCGAGAAAATTTCATTTTAAAATAAAATGCAATGGAAAAGATTGTAATAGTAGGAGGAGGTGTTAATGGCCTGTGTTCCGCTTATTTTTTACAAAAAAGAAATTATGATATCACCGTTATTGACAGGGGTGATATCACCAATAGTTGTTCTTTTGGAAATATGGGATTTTTATCGCCCAGTCATTTTGTGCCATTAGCGTCACCTGGTATTATATCGGAAGGTTTAAAGTATATGCTTAACAGCAGAAGCCCATTTTATGTAAAACCAAGGCTGAATGTACGTTTCATGAAATGGGCTTTGAAATTTTATAAAAACAGCAATCAAAAAACCGTTGAAAAAAATGCGCCACATTTAAGCGATATTTTAAACCTGAGCCGACGCTTAATGAATGAGATAAGGGATGACATTGGGGATGTTTTCGAGATGGAAGAAATTGGCTGCATGATGATGTGTCATGGGCAGAAAGCATTTGACGACGAAATAGCATTAGCAAAAAAAGCAAAACAATTTA
>JBDTGD010000355.1:0-2671 GCA_039937595.1 Ginsengibacter sp.
CTTTTCTTCAGGAACTTACCGAATATGAAAACCTAATTGTAATGCATACGCTTTCCAAAGCGTGGGGACTTGCAGCGTTGAGGCTGGGGTTAGGATTTGCATCAGAAAAAATCATCGATCTTTTTAATAAAGTGAAGCCGCCATATAATATTAATCAGTCGTCGCAACAGTTAGGCTTACACGCGTTGCTGAGTATTAAAGAAGTAAACGTCAATATCAAAAAAATCGTGGAGCAAAGAGAATGGGTCAGTGCGGAAATGCGAAGATTTAAATTTATAAAAAAAATATTTCCGTCTGATTCCAATTTTATTTTGGTGGAAGTGGATGACGCGGATAAACTATATCAATACCTGCTGTTGCAACGTATTATTGTACGGAGCAGGACCAAAGAGCCTTTGTGCGAAAACTGCATCAGAATTACTATCGGTACGAAAGAAGAAAATAAAAAATTAATAAATACTTTAGAAAATTATGCCTAAGAAAATTTTGTTTTTAGACCGTGACGGAACTATTGTAATGGAACCGCCTGTAACTAACCAATTGGACGCGTTTTCAAAATTGGAATTTTATCCTTATGTCTTTGAATGCCTTTCTAAGATTGTAAAGGAAATGAATTATGAACTGGTGATGGTAACAAACCAGGACGGCCTGGGAACGGGACTTTTTCCTGAAGATGCTTTCTGGCCCCTGCAAAATTTTATTGTCAAAACTTTCAAAGACCAGGGCATTGAGTTTTCAGAAATATTGATAGACAAAACGTTTCCCCAGGAAAAAAAGGACACAAGGAAACCTGGTGTAGGTATGTTGAAACATTATTTTGATAAGAAAGAATATGATCTTGAAAATTCTTTTGTCATCGGAGACAGGCTTACCGATGTGGAACTTGCGAATAACCTGGGTTGCCGGGCTATTTTTATTAATAATTTCCAAAATTTGGGAACCGGGGAAATTACTGTTTCATACGACAGCTTGAAAACAGTTATTGCACTCGAAACGCAAAAATGGGAAGAAATTTATCGTTTTTTAATCAGTGAGAACGCTAAACGTGGCGTTAAACTTCCTACAAGAAAAATCGCCCATTCGAGAAATACCAACGAAACAAAAATCGAAGTTGAAATTAATCTCGATGGAAATGGCAAAGCGAACATAAAAACCGGGTTAGGGTTTTTCAATCACATGCTGGAACAGGTAGCACGCCATTCAGGAATGGATCTCAAAATAATATGTAACGGAGACCTTCATATTGACGAACATCACACCATTGAGGATGTGGCGCTGGCTTTAGGAGAAGCCATTTCAAAAGCGCTGGGTGATAAACGGGGGATTGAAAGGTATGGTTTTTTATTGCCTATGGATGATTGCCTGGCGCAGGTAGCAATAGATTTTGGGGGGAGAAACTGGCTGGTTTGGGATGCGGAATTTAAACGCGAAAAAATAGGGGAGATGCCAACTGAAATGTTTTTCCATTTTTTCAAATCATTTTCTGATGCTTCTAAATCCAACCTGAACATAAAAGCGGAAGGAACCAATGAACATCATAAGATTGAAGCCATTTTCAAAGCATTTGCCAAATCCATAAAAATGGCAACTCGCAGAGATCCTTTAAACAATTCATTACCAACTACCAAGGGTATATTATGAATGTTGCCATAATAAAATACAACGCAGGTAATGTACAGAGCGTACTGTATGCAATGCAACGGCTAGGGATAGACGCAACGGTGACCGGCGATCATGAAAAAATTAAGAATGCGGATAAAGTGATTTTTCCTGGCGTAGGCCATGCTGCTTCAGCAATGGAATATTTAAAAAGCAAAGAGCTTGACAAACTCATTATTTCTTTAGAACAGCCTGTGCTTGGAATATGCCTTGGTCTTCAACTACTTTGCAATTTTAGCGAAGAGGGCGATACAAAATGCCTTGGTATTTTTGACGCGTCAGTAAAAAGGTTTGAGGACAAATCCCCGGGAGAAAATGGCAATCGCTATAAGATCCCGCACATGGGGTGGAATAGTATTTATAGCTTATCATCACCATTGTTAAATGGGATTAAGGAAAATTCCTTCGTTTACTATGTGCATAGCTATTATGCGGAAATAGCAACTGAAACCATTGCTACTACTGATTATATCAATCCTTTTGGTGCGGCTATGCAAAAGGATAATTTTTATGGTGTTCAGTTTCATGCTGAAAAATCCGCTTCTGTAGGAGAGCAAATCATTTCAAATTTTTTAAAAATCAAATAGATGGAAATCATTCCCGCAATAGATATCATTGATGGAAAATGTGTGAGACTGGAAAAAGGTGATTTTGAAAAAAAAGTGATTTATTCCGATAATCCGGTGGACGTAGCGAAAGGTTTTGAAACTGCAGGAATAAAAAGATTGCATATAGTAGATTTGGATGGCGCAAAAGGAAATTCTTTAAAGAACTTAAAGACACTGGAAAATATTTCAAAAAACACTTCATTTGTTATAGATTTTGGAGGAGGATTAAAAACTACTGCTGATATCCAATCCGTATTTAATGCAGGTGCAGAAATGGTAAGCCTGGGTAGTGTAATCGTGAAAAATACTGAATTATTTTCTCAATGGATTGAAGACTTTGGCGCATCTAAATTTTTGCCCGGCGCGGATGTGCTTGATAAAAAAATAAAAATTCATGGTTGGAA
>JBDTGD010000356.1:0-3253 GCA_039937595.1 Ginsengibacter sp.
GCTTTTAAATTTCGCGAAGCCATCGTAGAAACGATCAGGGAGCCATTGATAGTTTTAAAAACTGACCTGCGCATTATGAGTGCCAACAGGGCTTTTTATCAAAACTTTCATCAGAAGCCACATGAAATAGAAGGGCATTTTATTTTTGAAATCAATAATGGTCAATGGAATATTTACGGGCTAAAAGAAAAGCTCCTGGAAATTAATTCGAAGGACAAAAGTTTTGAAAACTACGAGGTTACTCATGATTTTCCTGACCTGGGAAAGCGAACTATTTTATTCAGTGGTTTGAGGATGGCTCTTGCTGAAAATAAAAAGAGCCGGATATTGCTGGTAATAGACGACATCACTCTTCGCCGGGAGGCAGAAGAAAAATTAAAGCAAAGTTTACAATTAAACACTTCCATACTCAATAGCATCAGCGATATTTTCATTTCAGTAGATAATGGCTGGCGTTTTATTTTTATTAATGAACCAGCAAAAGAATTTATTGGTAAAAAAGAAGACCTCGTTGGGAAAAATTTCTGGGAAATACTGACCGGTTATGTTGATACCGGTTTTCATGTAAAGTTGATAGCAGCAATGCAGACCAAAAGTTTTGAGAAGTTTGAGTATTACGACGAGCGCACCAGAGAATGGTATCAATTCCGTCTTTATCCTTCCGGAGAAGCATTATCAATATATGCTAACCGGATAACGGAAACAAAAATATCGCAGCAGTTGTTAGAAAAAGCCAAAGAACGCTACGAGACTTTTATTTCGGAAAGCACCGAAGGAATATGGCGTTTCGAATTAAAAAAACCTGTCGAAGTAAATCGGCCACACCAGGAACAAATAACGGATATCAATAAAAATGCTTTCGTTGATGAAAGCAATGATACGATGGCGAGGATGCATGGATATAAGAATGCACTTGAATTGAAAGGGATAAGCATCAAAAATTTATTGTCTAAAAATGAAGGGAATGATACTTCGCTTAGAAAACTGGTCGAATCAGGCTATCGCTTATCAGATGTGGAGATCTCTGAACAAAGGGGCGATCAAACATTATATTTTCTCACCAACCTGATAGGGATTGTAAAAGACGGACAGTTGTTGCGTCTTTGGGGAACCCAACGTGATATTACCGAACAGAAACTGACTGAGAAAAAGTTATCCAAAACCCGACGCCGTCTTAACTTTGCGCTGACCGCCGGAAGCGTAGGTACCTTTACCTGGGATTCTGCTAAAGATAAAATAAAGTGGACCAAGGTCCAGGAGTCTTTGTACGGCCTCAAGGAACATTCTTTCAAGGGCACCCTTGAAAGTTGGCTAGCCTTTATTCATCCCGACGATGTAGAAAATACGAGGAAAAAGACAATGGAAAGCCTGGCAGAAAGGAAAGAGCTATTAATGGAGTTCCGCATCGTATGGCCCGATGATTCGATTCATTGGATATTGTGCAGGGCTAATACTTCTTACAATGAGACGGGTGACCCGATAGAAATGACAGGAATAAATATTGACATCACTGAACGCAAAACAAAAGAACAGCTCATAAAGGAAAATGAGGAACGCTTCAGGACTCTGGTGCAAAATTCTTTTGATATCATTACTGTCTTTAATAGCAACTTTATTATTACTTATCAAAGCGATTCCATAGAACGGGTGCTTGGCTATAAAGCACAAGAAAGGCTTGGTTCCAATATTTATGAAAAGAGCATTGTACTTCCGGAGGACAGAGAAATCGAAAAAAAATTATTTCAGAAATGTATCGATCACCCTAATCAATATATTTTGGGTGAATTCAGAATGATACATGTCAATGGAAGTGTAAGGGTGATGGAAGTAGGTTGTATCAACCTTCTAAATAACTCAAGCATTAAAGGCATCATTAAGAATTACAGGGATGTTACTGAAAGAAGAGCTATAGAAAAACAAAAGGAGGAGTTTCTGGGCATAGCAAGCCACGAGCTAAAAACGCCGGTTACCAGTATTAAGGGATATACGCAGATACTCCATGAAACTTTAATGGAGAAAAAAGATTTTGCATCAGCCGATCTGTTGTTGCGTATGGATCACCAGATAGACAGGCTTACCTCACTTATCAAGGATTTATTGGATGTAACAAAAATTACGGAAGGGAAACTGGTATTGAAAGAAGAAGAATTTAATATCAATGACCTGGTAAAAGAAGTGGCGGATGAGATGCAGGTAACGGCAAGAAATCACAAAATCATACAAAACTTAAGCGACCTGGAACCCATTATAGGCGATAAGGAAAGAATTTCCCAGGTGTTAGTAAATCTTATCTCGAATGCGGTTAAATATTCCCCCAATTCAAAGGAGATAATTATAAAAACCTCAGTCGCAAATGGGGAAATAATGGTTTGTGTTCGGGATTTTGGAATTGGCATATCCGAGGATATGCAAAAAAAAATATTTCAACGATTTTTCAGAGTTGTTGACGATTCCACCCGTACGTTTCCCGGCCTTGGTCTGGGTTTGTTCATTTCTACTGAAATTATTGAAAGGCAAAATGGACGTATTTGGGTAGAAAGCGCCCCAAACAAGGGTTCCAGCTTTTATTTTACTTTGCCGTATCGAAAATAGAAATTTAGTTTATTTGTTGCTTTGCTGTAGTGGATGAGTTTTCGATATTTGCATTCCGCCAGCCCAACTTTAAAACTAATGGAATATTTTTTTTAGTTTCTTATGCATTCTATATTTATTTTGATGGTATGTTATTTGTAAATGTTTTTGAAAAGAGTAAGTAATGAACAAGAAAAAGAAGATATTGGTTACCGATGATGACGAAGGCGTGCAGGATATTTTTAAATTAATTTTTGAGAAAGCCGGGTATGAAGTGGCAGTTTATGGCGAAGCAGTGTCTATTTTTGAAAATAAATATAAATGTCCTGATCTCTTTTTATTAGACAAGCAGTTAAGCGGACACGACGGCTTGAAATTGTGTACTTTTTTAAAAGGTCAGCATTCCACAAAGGACATCCCCGTAATTATCGTTTCGGCTACTCCCGGCATTGGAAAACTTGCACAGGAGTCAGGCGCAGATGACTTTATTGAAAAACCATTCGAGATGAAAGCACTTTTACAAAAGGTGGCAAAATGGATTTGATTTGCAGTAAACAACTTGTATTGATAATTTTTTTACGCCGCTGGTCAGTATTATACCTTTCTTTATAACACTGCAATTATAATGTATCATTTGAATTTTTTTTCAAGTGTTACTTAAGGAAGCGATGTTAACAGTGGC
>JBDTGD010000357.1:0-5519 GCA_039937595.1 Ginsengibacter sp.
TTGCCACTTTTGTAATGGGCTTTATTATTAAAGATGTATTTCATGAGCAAGCCATTTACGCTTTGGTAATTGGAGGTATATCAATGGTAATTGGTGGAATCTTAAATGTGATTGTACAGGATGATGACGAAAAGATGGGGAAATTAATGCCGCTGGAATTGGTGGAATGAATGAGAAATAAAAAAGTCTGATTCAATTCTTAATAAACAATTTAAAGAATATTTTACTTTTTGCAGGCATACGTTCCCTCTTTTAACACACATCAAAATCTTGCAGAATCGAATAATTTTATTTTTAGTTACTACCTTCATATTCATTTATACTTCATCGTCAATTTGACTAATAATGCAACACAAAATTTATCAGATAGATGCTTTTACTGACAAAGTTTTTTCCGGCAATCCGGCGGCAGTTTGTCCGCTCGACGAATGGTTGAGTGAAGAACTGCTACAAAAAATTGCTATGGAAAATAATCTTGCTGAAACTGCTTTTTATGTAAAGCAAGATCATCAATACCAAATAAGATGGTTTACACCAAAAATAGAAGTGGACCTTTGTGGACATGCTACGCTGGCTGCAGCTTACGTTCTATTCCATCACGAAAACCATACAGGGGATCTGATTAATTTTTACTCTCACAGAAGCGGGAAGCTAACGGTAACAAAACATGGTGAATTTCTGACGCTGAATTTTCCAAGAGATATTTTTAAAACTATAACGCCTTCTGAAGATCTCACAAAAGGATTCGACATTTTACCAATAATGATTTTAAAAGGGAAAACAGACTATGTTTTAGTTTTTGAAAACGAAAGTGATGTGAAAAATATCAAGCCCGATTTTTCGAGAATTTCAAAAGTTGATGCAAGAGGGGTAATTGTTACAGCAAAAGGAGATAATGTAGATTTTGTATCAAGATTCTTTGCTCCACAGTCTGGGATAGACGAAGATCCTGTTACAGGTTCTGCGCATACTACGTTGGTACCTTATTGGGCCAAAGAGCTTAACAAGACTGAATTATCTGCTATTCAGCTTTCAGAACGGAAAGGATATTTACAATGTAGATATTTAGGCGATCGCATTGAAATCAGCGGACAGGCAAGAATGTATCTTACCGGAGAGATTTATATAGAATGATAATGTTGGCAGAACAATCGATTCGCTATATACTAATGTTCAATAGTATTGGGAAGATTCGTTTACACGAACTCAAACGCCAGCAGACGGTATAAATGGGGAATAAAATTAAAAATAGAAATCGGCTTTATAAGTTTGTTTACTAAATGTTCTTCAATAGTAAACAAAGAAATAGTTCCTATTCTTATTTTCTCACTGCGGCAGGAATACAACAATACATGCAGACCCGGCGGTAAACCAACATTTATTAAAGATTCTTATTCTCGTTTATAAAATAAATTAAAGAGTTACCAATTCCCTGCGAATGGCTTCCAGCGCCATTCCTACGCGGCTTTGCACATTTAGTTTTTGAAAAAGTGACTCGCGGTAGCCGTCAATAGTTCTTTCACTTAGATGCATTTCAGAAGCTATCTGTTTGTAAGTTTTATCACTACATGCTAATTGCAAAAATATCTTTTCTCTATCGGTTATTTTCAGAGCATCTCTTTCATATTCCAGCAGGCGCCGAAAATTAATATTGCTTGCATCGGCGTTATAAAAGCCTTTGCTATGTATTTCATTCAATGCCTTTTCCAGTTCATTGGGATGCGTATCCTTAAGCAGGTAAGCGCAGCATCCCGCCTTTATCATACCTATAATGGTTTTCTCGCTGTCGTTTTGCGAAAGCGCCACTAGCTTAATCGAAGGGTATTTTAGATTTACCCATTCGGCAGTTTCTATACCTCCCATAACAGGCATGTTCACATCTATCAACATTATTTCCGGCAATTGGTGGTTTCCCAGGTTTGCAATTTTCTCCTGTAAATCTTTTCCGTTAGATGCCTCTATAATCACTTCGTAATTATCAAGACTCTGCAACATCAACGTAAGTGATTTGGAAAATAACTGGTGGTCATCTATTATCCCTATTCTTATTTTCATCATTTATTTTCTTTAAGTGTTAAATCAATTGTTACGCAAGATCCAAAATCAGGTCTGTTCCATATAATGCTGCCTCCAAGAAGTTTTGCGCGGTGTTTCATGTTTCTGATGCCAAGGCCACCTTCCGGTTCTGGATCCAGACCTTTTCCATCATCTATAATTACAATCTGTAAATGTTCATTTTTTGCCTTAATACCGATGCTTACATTTTTTGCATCCGCGTGCTTAATAATGTTTTGAAGTGCTTCCTGGATAATGCGAAACAAGATGATCTGTTTTTCAGAATTGAAAGGCAATTTATTCCCATGATTAAAATCAACTTTCAAAATACCACTACTGTTGATCCTGTTTATTTCCGTCTGTAAGTTTTCAATGAGATCAAATTGTTCAAGCCATTCCTTATCCAACGATTTAGAAAGAGAACGCAGTTCCACGATAGCTTTAGCTAATGTAGCTTCCGCAATGCCAAGCGTTTCAGGCGGGCTCGATAATTTTCTTTGAGCTATACCAAGAAGCATTTTGCTGCTGCTGAGTAATTGACCAACATTATCGTGCAATTCTTTGGCCAGGATGGAATAAGTAGCTTCCTGAACTTCGACCTGTGATTGTAGTAACTGTTTTTCAAATTCAACCTGCATGTTTTTTTTCTCGCGCAAATAAGTTTCCTGCTTTCGCTTATAATTGACAATGGCTAAAACGATGCCCAATGATAATATAATTACCACCAGCGAAACAGCAATTATTGCGGGATAGATTTCTTCCATTGATAACGTAAAATTCCTATTATTAATAAAAGGTACAAAAGATAATTGCCAAATGAATTTATGATTGCAAACAGTCTTCTCGCAGTTTCTGTTTTATCGTGCAGGAGATAATTATAAATACCATTAAAGGCAATGGTTCCGGCATAATAAATCAAAAAACTTAATGCAAACCAAAAGCCCGGCTGTTGAAAAATAGTAATATTTTCACTTGCATCAATATACCATAACGCAAGAATACTCCAGGTAATAATTAGCAGTCCTTCAATGCTATTGCTGATAGCCGGGAACTGATCAAAACGTTGCAGGAATAAACTTATTAATAATGACAAGATGCCAAATATAAAGATCGAATAAAGCATTATTTTTCGGATAAAACGGATAGGAATGCCATCCCGCAGCAGGAGTGTGATAAGGCTATATTCTGCGATTGTAAAAAAGTGGTACAGTATAAAATAATTGTGCCCTTGTGCGTTTAAAACTTCTACTCCCAATTCGGTAATGATAGATAAGAAAAGCAACAGGGAAAGGATTTTTATTTTTTTATGCTGCAAATAAAAAAGGCTTATAAAAAAACAAATAGCCATTATGATATAATATACTTGTACCAGCTTATTCATGTTAGTTACTTATCGACATATTCTAAAAAATCTTTGGCAAAAGTAGCGAGATCCATAGTTAGATTAGATTTACCATTATCTTTCTGCCATTGATAAAAATCGTCTATTGATTTCACATTCTTTTCTCCGGTATATGAAGTCTTGTGTCCTCCATTTCCCTTTTCTTCAGTAGCGGGAGATAGCATAGTTAAACTTTTCAATAGCGCTGTTTCATTGAGTTGATCATTTGAAATATGATTTTGTTCTTCCATTTTTTTGGCCACCTCCAATAATACATCATGCTTTATTGTCTTATGGTCACTACCTATGCCTTGCAACATTAAGCTGACTTTATTCTTGGTGGCATCGGGAATAGCAAAATAAAACCGGATATAATCGCACTGCTCCTGTGCAAGTATTCTCAGGATAGAGGCCTTGCTGAATTGCACCCACCAAAGATTTTTAAAAGTTTCCTCTTTCGCTGTTGCGGTATTGCGAAATCTATCTAGCATTTCCCAAAAAGCACAAGCAGTTATAGGCATGCCATAGTGCTTATTGTCATCGCAATCACTAAAAGGTTGCTCCTGGTCAATGGGTTGCAATTCGCTGTTTCCGTTATAACCCTGTACCGTCATAGTTTGATTTTTTTGACTCATAATATTTTTTTTAAATTAAATAATAACACAATATCAAACATTTTGGCAGAATTACAACCGGGAATTTTCCCGGTAATAAAAGATAAAATCCCCATAAAAATATGAGGAAAGGACGGTTGTTTGCCGATAGTGGACTCGATAATTTTGGACTGTGAGAAGATTTACGACAAAGAGGCTTATAAATTTTTCAACGCCGATTTTAAAGAAACTAGTTATGATAATCTTTACAGGTCGGCACTCTTTATCGGAATTCGTTATAATATTTTTGACATAAAAAAGTACCAGCTTTTTTTGTTAGAATAGATTCATGGAGCATCGTTTTTTATATTCAGCATAAGAAGAATAATTCCTATAGAAAAAATTCTAAAAAATATTTCATATGATAAAAAATAGCCTTAACTTTCTTTTTCTCTTTCCAAACTGAAATAAATATACACCCCCATGGAAAAGAAATATTACTTTATAATTGCGGCAATTGTTATCGTGGGTGCGCTTATTTATTTACTCAATAGCCAGGTAATCTCGCCGCCACAGCAAGATGAACAGATGGCCGTAAAATGTGGCAACAAGACTGTTTTCAGGTATAAATATCCCAGCAAAATTTTCCCCGTAATTATAAATGACTACGCCACTAATTTCAATATTGTGTCGGGTGTTTTAAACCGTCTCGCTTCTGATTCGTCGGGTAACAGTTCTGTTTCTACTGAAGCAAAAAATAATGCCCGCCAGCTGCGCGATACTTTAGACCAGGATAATATTTTTTTTGAAAATAGTCTGAAAGCCTATTTTCTCGCTTCTAACGACGACCCCTGCAACGATAGTCTGCGCTATATGTACACCGCCTACATAAAAGAAATGACAGAAAAAGTGATTCAACTAAAACAATTTGTAGCACAGGTAAGTACACCTGCAGGAAATACATCCGCCGCTGCACCGCCGGAAGATTCTGTATTAGCAGTAGTTGATACGGCAAAGGGAAAGATTGACACCATCTCAAAAAATATAGCTGAAAATAAAATTGTTATAAAGAAAGATTATGGCAAACTTAGTTCTGCCATAAGTCAATTTCAGAATAATTATAATACAGTTGAATTGAAAAAATTGCCTTCGACATTTAAAGTGAACAAATAATATTTCAAGTTTCTTTTCAATTTCCAAATCCTTTTGATAAGCTGTTGCATTAATAATTCATTAATGCAGAAAATTAAAAAATTGAAAAATGAAAAGATCCGAATTAAAAAATCTCTTCGTTGTTATTGCTATTGCTTTTGCGATAAGTGGTTGCACCAGCCTTCGCGCGGTAAATGATTTTTCTTCTGTGTCATCAAAAGGGCTTTCTCAATTTGAAGAAATACCTAACAGCTTTACAAAACATTGCCTGGACAGATGCGTGTCCGAAAGCATTAGGAAATTTGAAATAAACAGAGCCCCCGAATGCAATTGCGACG
>JBDTGD010000358.1:0-6172 GCA_039937595.1 Ginsengibacter sp.
AATCTTATTTCGTTGCGAGGTAATTATAATCAGCCAGTAAAGTCTCCAGGAAATTGATAGAATACATATCAGACTTGATATGCAAAACTTCCTGCACCTTTAATGCCACCCGATCGCAGGTTTGCGTATTGTTCTCTTTGTGATAAAGATCTAATACACTTTTAATGGTATTAATATCACGGTCTGAGAGCCTGAGAACTTCGGGAAAAGTCACTGAATAATCTTTTTCACTAATATCCATAAAGATGGTATCGTCTACCGAAAAGGAGGATTGTGTATTTACCAACACGGTATTAGCGGCAATATCGCCAAGCCGTTGATTTCTTTTGCTCACCGCAATTATTATTAAAACTACCAATCCCAAAAAACCGGTAGTGATAATATATCCGGAAATGCTTTGGAGGCTGAAATAGGTGTAGCCAAAAAAGAAAGGCCATTCAAAAACTTTAAAAATCCATCTTACCATATATTGGCTCAGCCCGGGCTCGCCGCCATCGAGGCTGATGACCCGGATATTTAATAATTTTTTTCCAAATGTCTGGCCGTTCATAAAAACCTCGCAAACCAGGGAATACAATAGCATGGGAATAGAAATCGTTAGAATGTCAAGTCCCACATGGCTTTGTAGTCTTTCGGTATCATTTAGGTTGAATCCGCCGTAATAAAAATATTTCATGCTCATAAAAAAAAGGAGAAGAATCGTAAAATCAATAATGTATGCCAAAAGCCTCTTATGCGTTTCAGCAATTTCAAATTCCAGGTCAATATTAAAGGCAGTTTCTATTTGTATCAGCGGCATGAAGGCAATTTATTATTTAAAAATAAAAATGAGGCTTTTATTTTTTTTAATCCTTAATTTGTTTCTCTTTGGAGGAACTATTTTTTACAACGGCAGGATGCGGGTGGTTGTTGTACACTTTCCTGCTGATGCCGTTGCCAATCGAAAAAAGTAAAGGCTCTTTTGATAAAAAATAAAAAATGAACTAACAGAACTGTATGCGCGAAGCAAGATTTATAAAAAAAAATGTAGAAAAGTGGAATCGCTATCAACACGAGGAAACAAAAGACCCTGATGAAATGGCCGATCGCTTTATTACTTTATTGGACGATCTTTCCTATGCGAAAACATTTTATCCAAAAAGTAAAGTTACCCGGTGGATCAATGGAATAGCAGGCACGATTTATCAAAGCATCTATCAGAATAAAAAACAAAATTTCTCCCGCATTATTCTTTTTTGGAAATACGAATTGCCTTTGCTGTTCAAAAGATATCACAAAGTATTTCTCTTTTCTTTTCTGCTTTTTGTAGCCTTTGTTTCTGTCGGGGTTATTTCTTCTACTAATGATCCTGACTATGCGCGACAGTTTTTTAATCACAAGGTGCAGCCGGGCTATTATGATGAAACCATTTCGTCTATTCAAAAAGGCGATCCGTTTGGTGTTTACAAAGATGACAATCCGTTTTCAATGTTTGTCCGTATCGCTTTCAATAATATAAGTGTTGCGTTTAGAACAGTGATCTTTGGCGTTTTGTTTGGCATCGGAACGATATTATTTATGTGGACCAACGGCGTGATGTTGGGTTGTTTTCAGTATATATTTTTTTCGCAGGGCCTGGGTTGGCAATCGGTATTGGTAATATGGATTCACGGCACGATTGAAATTTCCTCAATCGTTATAGCAAGCTGTGCCGGTATTATTTTGGGCACCGGATGGCTGTTCCCGGGAACTTTCACGCGTAAGCAATCTTTTTTGCGTGCGGCCAAAGACGCCATGAAAATATGTATCAGCCTTATTCCTTTCTTTATTATTGCCGCTTTTTTTGAAAGTTATGTTACTCATTTAATGAGCAACACTTTTCAAAGAAATTCTGTTGACATAGGCCTGCCGGTCCCCTTTAGTATTATGATATTGGCCGGTTCATTTTATCTAATATTGTGGTACTTTGTTTTATATCCTCTGCGTTTATATCGCTCAGGATTTGAATTAAAAGATGGAAAATTATTAAAGGATGGTATTATTTATGAAAAGTAGATTTGTTTCCATAACAATAGTTGTGATTGCTTTACTGTTTTTACTGTTTAATGCCAATAGTAACTGTTATGCTCAAACGAATAATTCTTCGGACAGCCTGGACACAAGTGTTCCACCTCCTTACGCAGAGATGGATTCTTTAAAAAAGATGGATAATGCGACTTTGGACAAGATTTCTTTTAGCGATAGTGACAAAATTTTAAAGTGGAAACATAGCAGGGATTTTTCTTACATCCATTACATGGACAGCCTTTTAAGGAGGGAGAAAGATATTAAATCAGATACAGTAAGTTTAGACGATAAGACGGGCAGGATAACCAGGCTTCATCATCCCAGGCAAGACAATTCTTACATGAACCGTGTTCTAAACAGCTTACCTTTTAAAATACTGTTTTGGCTGATGGCGCTTTTTTTTATAGGCTTTATATCTTATAAAGTGTTATTTAAAAATGGTATTTTTTCAAGAAAGAAAAATGAATTGAATCCTGATGAAACGGAAGAATCAACACAGGAACTGGTTGAAATATCCAAATACGATAGCCTCATTGCAGCAGCGGAAAATACCGCTGATTTTAATCTCTCCACACGCTATTTATTTTTAAAAACATTAAAGCTACTTTCTGACAAGGAATTAATCCATTTTTCGCCTGACAAAACCAATCATGAGTATTTGCTTGAAATGAAATCAAATAATTATTACGATGAATTCGAATCGCTCACCCGAAGCTATGAATATGCCTGGTATGGTAAAATTCTGATTGAAGCAAATGCGTACCAGCATTTAAAAGAGCAATATCAATTATTTAATAAAAAAGTATAACATAAAATTGAAGCGGTATTTAATATATGGTTTGTTGGGCATGCTGTTTTTTACGGCGCTTTATAGCTGTAATCTTCAAAGCAAAAAAAAGATTCCTTCACTTAGGGAAAGTTATCGTAAAACAGATAAATTACCCTTTGGTTCTTTCATTGCATATACAGGTTTCCAGTCGGAATTCCCGGATTACTGGATTAACATTGCTGATAAGCCTTTTGACAAAACATGGCCGGTAATTAAAAATAACTCAGAAAAATATTCTCTCTATTTCCTGGTTACCAAAAACCTTCTTCTTTCTGTTGAAGAAGTAAACGCGATGATAGAATATGTGAAAGCAGGAAATGATCTTTTTATTTCCGCAGATTATATTGACAGCAAATTATTAGATGCGGTGTATTGCACGCTCGACAGAAAAAGTGAAATTATAAATGAAGTAAATGGGCAAATGCAAGACACCCACGTGAGTATGTATTTTGGGAATGATTTTAAATCACCAAAATATGGTTATTATTATTTTCCTTTTTTGAATTATTTCAGCAGCTATGATACTACGTACGCAAGAGTGCTGGGCGTAAATGAAAAAAACCTTCCCAATTATTTAGTTCTTTTCGCAGGCAAGGGGAGACTTTATCTTCACGCAGCACCCCGGGTTTTCAGCAACTATTTTTTATTAACTGATGAGAATTACCACTTCTTTGAATCCGTAACTTCCTATCTCCGGTTCGATCCTCAATATGTGTATTGGGACGAATACTATAAAAATCATTCAACTACTAACGCGAGCAACGGGGATGGCGATAATGCGGACGATAATTTTTCATCCTTAAACGTTATTAATCAAAACCCTCCATTGTTATGGGCATTCTATATCGCCTTAGCAGGAATTCTATTGTTTTTAATTTTTAACGCGAAAAGAAAACGAAGTGCTATGGAAATTATAAAGCCTAACACCAATACTACGTTGGCTTTTACCGAAACGGTTGGCAGGCTTTATTTTCAGCAAAAGGATAACAAAAATATTTCTGAAAAAATGATTACCTATTTTTATGAATATTTGCGCAAAAAATATTTTATCAATACATCAGTGGTCAGCGACGATTTCATCAATTCACTTTCGCGTAAAAGCGGCATCGTACATAGCGAAACAAAAGAATTGTTTGAATTAATAAAAAATATTCAGTTGCAGGAAAATATTACGGATGAAGAATTACTAACACTAAATGAAAAGATTGACAATTTTAAAAAAATAAAACCCGATGGAAGAAAATTTGTATGAGCAACGGATTGATATCAACACACTGAACAACGCGGTTATCAATATCAGGAACGAAATAGGAAAAGTAATAGTCGGCCAGAATAAGATGATTGATTTATTGCTGATCGCGTTACTCTCGGATGGTCACGTATTGATAGAAGGAGTGCCGGGGGTAGCAAAAACCCTCACCTCAAAATTGTTGGCGAAAATCATTGACACTAATTTTTCGAGAATACAATTTACACCGGACCTGATGCCCAGTGATGTGTTGGGAACTTCTGTCTTTAATCCGAAAGAAGCGGAATTTGAATTTAAGCGTGGTCCTATTTTTAGTAATATTATTTTGATAGATGAAATAAACCGTGCTCCCGCAAAAACGCAATCTGCCTTGTTTGAAGTGATGGAAGAGCGACAGGTAACTATAGACGGTATTACGCATTTTATGGATTTTCCTTTCCTCGTGATCGCAACACAAAATCCGATAGAGCAGGAGGGAACGTATCGCCTGCCGGAAGCGCAGTTAGACAGGTTTTTGTTTAAGATTGTTATCGGCTATCCCACAGTAAACGAAGAAATAAACATACTTTTAAATCAGCAATCCATAGCAGCGAATTCGCTGCTCAATAATGTGCAAAAGATTATTTCCACCGCGCAGATTACTGAATACAGAAATATTATTAATGAGGTAATTATTGATCCTAAATTAGTGGAGTTTATAGCAAAGATTGTGAACGAAACCCGTAACAACCCTTCTCTTTATCTAGGTGCTTCGCCCCGGGCATCACTTGCCATTTTGAGAGCCTCAAAAGCCAATGCAGCCATTATGGGAAGGGATTTTGTAACGCCGGAAGATATTATTGAAATTGCAATTCCTGTGATGCGACACCGCATTATTTTAACTCCTGAAAAAGAAATGGAAGGTATTTCCGCTGATGAATTAATTAAAGACATTATCAGTAAAATCGAAGTGCCAAGATAAAATTTTTAATAGTTTGGATTAATAGTGAGTTTATTTAAGTGATAAAACATTACAATTGAAATTGATAGAAAAATACTTTGAAGATTTGTTTCTTAAACAGCGTTTCTACGTAGCTCTTGCTGTGCTGGTAGGCCTGTTTATTTTTGCTTTCTACATTCCGCTATTGGTAAACATTTCTATCCTGGTATTTTTTGTTTTTATCATTTTTTTTATCATAGATTATTCCCTATTGTTTTTTACAAAAAAAGCACCTTCAGCACAAAGAATAACTTCAAACAGGTTTAGTAATGGCGATAAAAACCGGGTAGATATTATTGTTAAAAGTGAATTCAACTTTCCGGTATTCGTAGAAATAATTGATGAATTGCCCGTACAATTACAAATACGCGACTGGAAAAGAAAACTGGAATTAAAACCGCGCCGTCAAAAAAAGATCTATTGGTATTTAACGCCATTACAAAGAGGCGAGTATCATTTTGGAAATATTCACTTATTTATATCCACGCCGCTTCGGTTGATAGCCAGGAGATTTACAACAGAAGCAAGTCAAACGATACCGGTTTATCCTGCTTTTATGCAATTGCACAACTATCAGTTATTTTCAGGCACTACATTGCAGCTTGAGAGCGGGAATCAAAAGGTGCGCAAAATAGGCCAGAGCATGGAGTTTGAGCAGATAAAAGAATATGTATCAGGCGATGACATGCGTACTTTAAACTGGAAAGCTTCCGCAAGGAAAGGCAGCCTGATGGTCAATAATTTCATGGAAGAAAGATCGCAGCAGGTTTATTGTATTATAGACAAAGGCCGGTTGATGAAGATGCCTTTTGATGGAATGACGCTTTTGGATTATGCCATCAATAGCGCCCTGGTGCTCTGTAATGTTTGTTTAAAAAAACAAGACAGGGTAGGGGTTATTACTTTTTCTAATGAGCCTGGAAATATTTTACCCGCTGATAGAAAACCTTCGCAGGCAGAGCATATTTTGCAACTACTTTATAAACAAAAAACGGATTTTTTAGAAAGTGATTTTGAAATGCTTTATGGTCAAATAAGAAGTAAAATTAAACACCGCAGCCTGCTTATT
>JBDTGD010000359.1:0-2304 GCA_039937595.1 Ginsengibacter sp.
TTTTTACCGGGTCTTACAAAACAGGAAAATATATTTATGAAAAAGTAGCTCCCAAAATGGTTCCCTGCCAGTGTGAATTAGGAGGAAAGGATCCTTTGTATGTTGCTGATGATATTTCAGATATCAAAGCAGTTGCCGCAGCTACGGCAGATGGCGCTTTTTATAATAATGGCCAGAGTTGTTGCTCGGTAGAAAGAATTTATGTGCAGGAAAAAATCTATGACGAATATGTGGCTGAATTTGTGAAGGAAGTGAAATCCTGGAAGATAGGATTGCCAACAGAAGAAAAAATTTATATTGGGCCTTTAAGCCGAAAAGAGCAACTTGTTTTTTTGGGACAGCAGGTAAAAGATGCTTTGCAAAAAGGCGCTTCTCTTGAAACCGGGGGTGAGCCGCTCAAACGGAAAGGTTACTTTTTTGAACCCACTGTTGTTACGAATGCGAATCATTCTATGAGTATTATGAAGGAGGAATCTTTTGGACCTGTTATCGGTATCATGAAAGTACAGAATGATGAAGAAGCCACAGAATTGATGCAGGATACTGATTATGGTTTAACCGCTTCTGTATATAGCAGTGATCAGCGGAGGGCTGAAAAAATATTGAAGCAATTAAATGCAGGAACCGGCTATTGGAATTGCTGCGACCGCGTAAGCGCCGCATTGCCCTGGAGTGGCCGAAAAAATTCAGGAATTGGCGTAACCCTTTCTCATGCAGGCTTACGGGCTTTTACAAAGCCAAAGGCGTATCATTTGAAGAGCTAAAAGAGTGATTGGTTAGCCGTGAATTTCGCACATAAGCTTATAGAATAAAGCGCTTTGGCAGTGATGATCTGAATTACGGGCCAACCCGTCCAAAGAGCACCAGTTGAGAGGAACTAAAACTAGCTTTTCGTTTCTGACTTATGATAGATTGTAAGGTGGTAAGCATTTTTATTGAGGAACCATTAATACCCTAAATAATTGCAATGACCGAAGATTTGTTAGAGTCATTGCGGTGCAGCAGTGGGATGGCCGGACGAGCGATCGGGTTGTCCTTGAATTTTTTGTTTCTTTTTTGTTCAAGCAAAAAAGAAAAGAATAAGAACTGCCAGTGAATTGTATTTAAAAGATTATAAGCACTCACGACTTAAACGCTATATTCTATAAACTTATGCTCTTATTTAACAAAAATGAAATTGAAATTCCTATTTTTGTTTGTTTACTATCCATACTTCATTTTCCCAGGTACAAACAATGAGAACTGATTCTAACTTATTGATTATCAATTAAAATAATCCTTTATAAAGTAACCCCAATTAAAGTTTTTCTATTTAAAAAGTATGACATAATAAATTCACGCAATCGTTTGTCTTAATTTTTGTTAAAAAATCAAATTAGTTTTACCGGAGAATTTTTTAAACTACGTTTTGCTTTGGATATCAAAACCGCCAACGAAAAAGACTTAATAATACTCCTGACCCAGGATAATGAGGCAGCATTTGAAGAATTGTATCATTTGTACAGTCAACGATTATTGGCTTACCTTACCCGATTCGTAAAGTCACAGGTTTTTGCCTCGGAAATTTTACAAGAGGCCTTTATCAAAATTTGGAATCATCGGAAAAACATTGACCCCGAACAATCTTTTCGCTCTTATTTATTCCGCATAGCCGAAAATCTCGTTTATGATTTTTTTCGCAAGGCCGCCCGCGATCAGAAATTAGAGGCAGCCTTAATCAACAGGGCGTGTGATGAATACAGGCATGTAGAAGAAACATTTTGCAGTAAAGAATATGTTCACCTACTTCAGGATGCCATCAATACATTGCCCTCAAAACGTCGCCAGGTTTTCCAATTGGTTAAAATGGAAGAAAGATCTTATGACGAAGTAAGCAAACTTCTCCAGGTATCCACCTCTACCATTAACGATCACGTGGTAAAAGCAACTAAATCTATTCGTGAAAAGCTGGAACGTTATCACATAACAATGATCAGTCTATTGTTTTTCTCTACTATCTATTTCCATTAAAGGGTTCATAAAAGACCTGTTGCTAATTTGGAATATGAAAATATCTATTGTGTTTTTTTTTAATAGTTCTGCAAAAGACGTAAATTCGTTCTGACAGGCAAAAATTAAAAAAATGGATATTGCTTCGTATATTGAAATTAATCCGCGCATTATGATGGGGAAACCTATTATAAAGGGTACCAGGCTCACTGTTGAAATGATCCTGGAATCACTTGCTGCCGGCGAAACATTTGATAATATTCTGGCTTCCTACCCCCGGCTTACCAGAGAGTCTATACTTGCTGCCTTAGCCTT
>JBDTGD010000360.1:0-14093 GCA_039937595.1 Ginsengibacter sp.
CAGAGATTTCTCAAACTATCACTGGCAATGAAACGAAGGGAATGGTTTACTGGGCTATGGAACTGCCAGAAAACTTTTGAAATCAATATATCCTGAAACCCTAATGACTTTTTTGGGGTAAATAAACAAATAAACGAAAATTCGTTTTTCTATTTAGATAAGCGGGGTTACATTCGCAGCAATGGTTATAAAATATCACACACAAAATTAAATAAGAATGAATTTGTCTTTTTCCAACAGCGCGATAGGAAGATTGAGAATGACCGGTATTGCAGAAGGGATTTCTTTTGTTACTCTGTTGTTTATAGCAATGCCTTTAAAATACATTGCGGGAGATCCTCGTATGGTAATATATGTAGGATGGGTACACGGCTTACTTTTTATGCTTTTTATCCTTGCGTTGATAACCGTTAAAATAAACTTGGAATGGAAATTTAAGAAAACAATTCTTTCATTCTTGGCTTCACTAATACCCTTCGGGACTTTTATCATGGATAAATCATGGCGAAAAGAAGAGAGGCAATGGATTGCGGAAAGTGAGAAGTGAAAAGATGAGAAGTGAAGAGGATAAAGGTTCAATGAAAATTGCCGTAAGCTTAAAGAATAGAAATTTTATCTTTTTGCTGGTTTACTGTATTAAAAAAGCCTCAATAAATGAGGCTTTCAAATTTTATATTATGAAGTAGCTCTTTGTAGTAAATGTGAACGGGAGAGATATTTTTGATTCGGGCTGTAAATAAAAAAGCACGAACCGTCCTTTATAGTTTCAATAATAGGCTTTGCATCTTTTTCCGGAAGCGCAGGACAACCAAGGCTCCGGCCAATATATCCTAAATCCTGGATCCATTTTTCGCTTACATAATCAGCGCAATGAATTACAATCGCTCTACTCCTTGCGTTATCATTAATACCTTTTTCTTCCCCTTGTAATCTTAATGAAAAACCATGTTCGCCAAAATAGGTGTTCTGTGTTACATAAAAGCCGGGACTGCTCATATTGCTTCGGGGAGAATTAGAAAACCGGTTTGCATATTCTTTTCCGGAATTGCGCCCATGAGCTACATATGTATTATAAAGAATTTGAAAATTGTCCATGTCGATCACAAACAAGCGTTTTTCGTTTGACGGAAGACTAAAATCTGCAATAGTTAAAACATTATCATTACATAATTTGCCACTGGAACGCAGATAATTATACCCTTTTAATCCGTCTATAAAAGCCTGTTTGGACAACCCAAGTGTATCTAATTGTAAACTATCATAAATATTGGCACTTTTTAAACTTAAATTAATTTCCGCAATTTTTTCAGAATTTGAATTGACACGTATATACGCGGGCTTCGACTTCGCAAAACCGACAGGAAGATGAATCAGAAAAATAAGAAAAAATGCGAGCGGTAGATAGGGCTTTTTACAGTAATTTTTCATTCCTGTGATTTTTGTTATTCTAAGATTATGGTTCTTGAAAATATGTACGAGCTAAACGTCTCCGTGTATTTTCATAGTTATTTTTTAGCATACTAAAATATGGATTATTTATTTTAGTAAGATGCAAATATAAGTTTTGCCGGGGTTTTAGGTGTTTTTTTTATTTATTTAAAAATAATTTTTATATAGGTCTTAACACACAGCTTTTATTAAACAATTTTTTTAAATTTTTATTGTGCTGATTTGGCCATGTTTGCACAAAGGAGCTGAATTCTCGTACCGTTTGCTAAGCGTTACTTATTTATATTTGTAATGCTCAATATTTGAAAATTAGTAATTTATCAGCCACATCGTTTCCATATTAAATAATCCAATTGAATACCTCAAAGGTGTCGGCCCTTTGAGAGGCGACATTTTGAAAAAAGAAGCCGGGATTTTCATCTTCAATGATCTTTTACAATATTTTCCTTTCAGGCACATTGACCGTACCCAAATAACACCCATAAGTAAAATAAATCCCCAAACTGATTATGTGCAGGTAAAAGGAAAAATAACTTCTGTAGAAACGCTCGGTGAAAAATATTCGAAGCGCCTGATTGCAACCTTTTATGACGGAACCGGGGAGTTGGAACTAGTCTGGTTCCAGGGAATCAACTGGGTCCAAAAATCGTTGCATATCGGGGCTCCGTTTATAGTTTTTGGCAAGGCAGGCTTTTTTATGAATACACCACAGATCACTCATCCTGAAATGGAATTGCTAACGGAGGAAAATAAGAATGCTAAAAGTTTTCTTGAACCAGTTTATCCTGCAACGGAAAAATTAAAAGCCCGCGGTATGGGCGGCAGGCAGATGGGCAATTTGACCCTTACACTTTTGCAGATGATTTCTGAAAAAGATATTCCTGAAAATATTCCTGCGGATATATTGGACAAATTTCAATTGGTAAAGAGATTTGATGCGTATAAAAATATTCATTTTCCGGCTACAATGATTGATTATGAGAGGGCGGTAAAAAGGATAAAATTTGAAGAGCTTTTTTTGTCCCAACTCAGGATGGGTTTATTGCGATTTAAAAGGCATTCTTTTTCCAAAGGATTGTTGTTTTCGATAGTAGGCAAACATTTTAATGACTTTTATAATCACCATTTGCCGTTTGAACTCACAGGTGCTCAAAAACGAGTTTTGAAAGAAATAAGAAAGGATGTAGGTAGCGGCAGGCAAATGAACCGGCTTTTGCAAGGCGATGTAGGCAGCGGGAAAACAATGGTCGCCGTAATGGCCATGCTTATTGCGGCTGACAATGGGTATCAAAGCTGTTTTATGGCGCCTACAGAAATATTGGCGCGACAACATTTCGAAAGCCTGAAATCCCTGCTGGGTAATATTCCTGTAAAGATTGGAGTTCTTACTGGTTCATCTTCTGCAAAAGAAAGACGAACCCTTTTAAAGCGATGTGCCGATGGTGATATTGATATTATTACCGGCACTCATGCATTGATTGAAGATACCGTTCAATTCAAAAATCTGGGGCTTGCTATTGTTGATGAACAGCACCGTTTTGGGGTAGCGCAAAGAGCAAAACTGTGGGAAAAGAATAACATTCACCCTCACATTCTTGTAATGACTGCAACGCCTATTCCGCGCACGTTAGCGCTTACGGCCTATGGTGATCTAGATTACAGTATTATGGATGAAATGCCTCCGGGAAGAATTCCGATTACTACTGTTCATCGGATGGAATATGCAAGGCCACAGGTAATGAATTTTATCAAATCGGAAATAAAAAAAGGGCGGCAGGCTTACATTATCTATCCATTGATAGAAGAGTCGGCGAAACTGGACTTTGAAGACCTGATGAGAGGGTATGAAGAAGTAAAAGCTTATTTTCCTGAGCCGAAATATTATATAAGCATGGTGCATGGGCGACAAAAGCCGGCTCAGAAACAAACCAATATGAATCGGTTTGTAACAGGTGATACGCAGATAATGGTTTCCACAACCGTAATAGAAGTGGGCGTAAATGTTCCCAATGCTAGTGTGATGGTAATAGAAAGTGCGGAAAAATTCGGGCTTCCGCAATTACATCAATTGCGCGGAAGGGTAGGGCGTGGCAGCGAGAAAAGCTATTGCATTCTTTCTACTAAAGTAAAATTATCAGCCGATGCAAAACAGAGACTGAAGATAATGAGCGAAACCAACGATGGGTTTAAAATTGCTGAAAAAGATCTTGAGATACGTGGCCCGGGTGATATAGAAGGTACGAGGCAAAGCGGCTTGCTCAATTTTAAATTAGCCAATATATTAGAAGACAGGAAAATCCTGGACGCAGCGAGGATAACGGCTGAGAAGATAATCGGTGAAGACGCAACCCTGTCGAAAGAAGAAAATCGTTGTCTTAAAGAATTTCTTCTGGCACAAAAAGGAAAAACATCATGGAGCAAAATTTCATAGATTATGCATAAAATATTTATGTTAATTCGCTATTAAATCAATATTGGCGAAAATTTTTCCAAACTTCTCTTCCAATTCTTTCGTAAATTTATCTTTTAAATTATCCTGTTCCTTTTTATGAAGTTTTTAGATATTTGATTACCTTTTTTTATAAAAAATACTTCACTTGAAACTATTAAGATCATACTTTTTTGTTTTTTCTTTTATAACACTTTCATTTTTTGTGGCGCAAAAATCATTTGCCCAAATACAATTTATTGAAAATAATGGTCAGTGGGATTCGCGTGTCAAGTTCAAAAGCCAGGCCGGAAGCGGGTCATTTTTTTTAACTGAAAAAGGGTTTACCATTGTTCAGTATAATCCGGAGGATCTTGAAAATATAAAAATAAGGAGGCATACAGCTTCACCGGCAAATGCAAATGCGCGCCAAATTGATGAGGCTTCAAACGATAAAATACGTTCTCATAACTACTCAGTGGCATTTTTGAACGCTCAAACGCCAACCATCATTCCTGACAAACCATTACCAACTGTAAATAATTATTTTATTGGCAACGATAAGCGTAAGTGGGCTTCCAACTGTAAAATTTATCTGGGAGTCACCTATAAAGATGTTTATCCGGGAATTGACATTCGTTATTATGTAGATGTTGCCCAAAATTTAAAGTATGATTTCATTGTACATCCGGGCGCTAACGTGGATAACATTGCCATGAAATATTCAGGTGCTGATAAAATCAAAGTAAAGAACAAGGAGCTGACGATTACTACGCCGCTGGGAGAAAGCAAGGAATTGCGACCCTATACTTACCAGCTTAATAATAATGAAAAACAGGAGTTGGATTGCCGGTATATAGTAAAAGGAGATGTAGTAAAATTGAAAGTGAAAAATTATTCTCCTGATAAAACATTGATAATCGACCCGACAGAAATATTTTTTAGCTATTCAGGGAGTTTGGCTGATAATTGGGGCTTTACTGCGACTTACGGACCCGATGGTTCATTTTATGGTGGTGGTATCGCTTTTGGCGACGGGTTTCCTAATCCTGCGGGGAATTCGGGTTATGACCATACTTTTAATGGCGCATTTGATATTGCTATCATGAAACTTTCTCCGGATGGAAAACGGCTCATATATACAACTTACCTGGGTGGCAACAATGAAGAGCAGCCGCATAGCCTTATTGTCGATGCAGCCGGAGATCTTATTGTAGCAGGCAGGTCAAAATCAGACGATTATCCAACCACCAACACTTTTGGTCCGCTTGGCGGTTGGGATATTGTTGTCAGTAAATTAAACGCCACCGGAAGCGTTCTTTTAGGATCCATGAAAATTGGAGGTACCTCTAATGACGGTGTCAATATTGCTGATGAGAATAGTGGCTCCGGCACAGAATCTCTTAAAAGAAATTATGGGGATGATGCGCGCAGTGAAGTATTACTTGATGCTTCCAATAACATATACCTGGCATCATGCACCTCTTCTGCGGATTTTAAAACTACACCAGGGGCTTTTCAAACAACAATCGGAGGTCAACAGGATGCGGTGGTACTCAAGTTGTCTCCCGATTGCAACTCTGTTCTTTTTAGCACTTTTTTAGGTGGGAAAATGGATGATGCTGCTTACGTATTGGCACTAGGAAATAATGGTAATATATATGTTGCGGGTGGAACGGCGAGCGCAGATTTTAAAGGGGTTACATCCGGCGTTTTAAATCCCGCTTTTATGGGTGGTGTCTGCGATGGCTTTATTACTGAAATGAATAACACGGGAACTGCCGTGATTAAAGGAACTTATATTGGCACAGACCAGGCCGACCAGATATATGGAATAGATATAGATAAATCGGGGGATATATATGTAATGGGTACTTCGGAAGGGAATATGAAGGTCGTTAATGCAAGATATTCCAATCAAAATGCCAAACAATTTATTACCAAATTGCAACCTGATCTTAGCACTGTAATTTATCAAACGGTTTTTGGCTCAGTGAATTCTAATTATCCTAATATTTCACCTACAGCATTCCTGGTCGATCGTTGCGAGAATGTGTATGTTTCCGGTTGGGGCGGCAAAGCTAACCAGGGCACGGGTTTTGGAACAGGTAATACCAAAGGGATGGCAACGACTCCTAATGCAATAAAACCTAACACAGATGCTTCCGGCAGTGATTTTTATTTTATTGTATTGGAAAAAAATGCAGACTCGTTATTGTACGGAACTTTTTTCGGACAGGAAGATCCTCCTCTTTCTGTAAAGAATCCGCATACTTTTGGCGACCACGTGGACGGAGGTACCAGCAGGTTTGACAGAAATGGCGTTATTTACCAGGCGATATGTGCCAATTGCTTTAAAAGTGTTGTTTTTCCGGGAAGCCCCCCCGGAGTATGGGGACCCAGGAATTTGTCGCAGGGAAATAATGGCCAATGCAACCTTGGTATGCTTAAGATAGAAATGGACTTTTCAGGCGTACACGCCGGCTTACATAGCTCTATTGACGGAAGACCGAACGATTCGGTAGGCTGTGTTCCTTTATTAGTAAACTTCTCTGACACTTTGAAAAAGGGGAAAATATACTACTGGTATTTTGGCGATGGAACCGGCGATACTACCACAGTTCCATTGACTAATCATACTTATCTTAATGTAGGATTATATAATGTAATGCTTGTAAGTATAGACAGTGCCACCTGCAATGTTTCTGATACTTCTTATGGAACCATCAAGGCGGGAAATAATAAAGCAATTCTTGATTTTATTTCTCAGAAGGCACCGCCGTGTACCAATCTTGCCTATAGCTTTACCAATACCTCGACACCTACTTTGGGTGGTTTTAGTCCCGGTACATTCTCGTGGGATTTTGGAGATAATACCCCAATTGTAACACAAGGCCCGCTACCACCTGTAATACATTCTTATGCAAGCGCCGGCACCTATAAAGTAACACTAAGTATTAATGATACTACCTTTTGTAATTCACCCGGTGATACTGTAAAAACGGTCCGTTTATCGCCACAGGTTCAAGCTTTGTTTGCTACTCCTGCTCGCGGTTGTGTGCCTTACAATGCAGTATTTACAAATAATTCATTAGGAGGACTCAACTTTTTATGGGACTTTGGCGATGGTACTACTTCAACTGATGAAAATCCAACACATTTATATAGTAATGTAGGCTCTTATGTGGTAACCTTAAAAGCATTCGACTCTACATCATGCAACAAAACAGATCAAACTACTTTTACCATCACCGTTAGTGCAATCCCAACAGCCTCTTTCACATATAATCCTAATCCTCCCAAAGAAAATACTTTCACTAATTTTGTAAATCAGTCTCATGGAGCAACCTCTTATGTTTGGAATTTTAGCGATGGTGATACATCAACTCTGGTAAATCCAAGCCACATATTTAATACTAGCGGTAGCTATAATGTATGCCTGAATGCGATGAATGAAACCGGATGTAGTGCTGACACCTGTATTTCGGTAGCGTCTTTAATTAGACCATTGGTAGATGTGCCTTCTGCATTTACTCCGGGAAAATTCGGTTCTAACGCAAACATAAAAGTGGCAGGTTTTGGGATTAAAGAGATGCGTTGGACAATTTATAACAGATGGGGACAAAAAGTATATGAAAGTAGCGATTTGAAAAGTGGGTGGGATGGGACTTTCCAAGGCAAATTACAATCAATGGACGTATATGCTTATACCTTGTCCGTGATTTTTTCTGATGGTAAAAAGTTCACTAAAACGGGTGATATCACTTTGTTAAGATAAAGGATTCCAGAAATGACTAAATCGGCTAAAATATTATTTTTCATTTTAACTTCATCAATTGTAGTTCAACAAAGCTATGCGCAGGATTTGCACTTTTCACAGTTTTTCAATAACCCTTTGTTGACCAATCCTGCTAACACTGGTTTTATTCCTGATGCTGATTATAGGCTGGGCGCTTCCTACCGCAACCAATATTCCAATATTATGTCGGTCCCTTATCAAACAATGAGTATTTATGGGGATGCACAGGTTTTGCGAAACCAGTTTGAAAACGGTTGGATGGGGCTTGGTGGTGTTATTGTTCGTGACGTAGCCGGAACCGGCAGCCTTACTTCTACCCAGGTTTATGCATCTGCTGCGTATCATCAAATGTTGGGGTTAAGCAGCCTTCTCACCGCAGGGTTTAACCTGGGCTGGGCTAACAAAAGAATAGATCAGAGTAAGCTTACTTTTCCTGATCAGTTTGATGGGCAATTTTTTAACAACACTTTGCCTACGTCGGTTCAATTGCTCAATAACAGTTCAAGTTATTTTGATATGCAGGTCGGGCTGAATTATGCTTATTTCCCCACAAAAAATATATATATTAATGCCGGTTATTCCATTCAGCATGTAAACAGGCCCAAAGAAACTTTTTTTGAAGAAGGGGATGACGCCCGCATCTCTATCCGCAATATTGCCTTTTTGAATGCTATTATTAAAACCAGCGATGTTGTTATCATAAACCCCGCTGCTTATTTCACTACCCAGGCAGGAGCCACTGAATTTAGTTTGGGAATGAATGCCGCTTACGATCTTTCCGGAGATGGCTCCAAACAAATTATTGGCGGACTATTTTACAGATACAATGATGCTGTCATACCGATGGTAGGATTGGAAATAAGTAATATCCGTTTTACATTCAGCTATGATGTTACCACATCTTCTCTTAAAAACTACAACCATTCTATGGGGGCAGAAGAATTCAATGTAATGAACAAAGGCTTTTACAGCCAGTTTAATGGGGATAAGCGGCAAACCTTGTGTCCCACTTTTTAGAACTTTTTACTGCTAATCATAAATGATTTTTTAAACCGATCAATATTTTCCAATAATTGGTTTCAATGTTTCATCTTTGCAGTATTTCATAAAAGAAATTAAGAGAAATTAATTGAGTCATGAGTAAAAAAATTGCCATTATTGGAGGCGGGAATTTAGGTAGCGCTATTGCGGAAGGATTACTAAAAAGCAAATTTTGTAAGCCTTCAGATATTACTATTACAAAAAGAAAGCTTGAAACCCTCAATAAATTAAAGGAAAGGGGTGTAAAAATAACCTCCGATAACAGTGAGGCAGTTCAAAACAGTGAGTTGATAATCCTTGCAGTAAAGCCTTACCAGGTAAGCGACGTATTAAATGGTTTCAAAAATGAGCTTTCTGTAAAGAAAATTTTGGTATCGGTTGTTACTGGTGTTTTGATCTCTGATATAGAAGGTTGTATCCAAAAGAAAATACCGGTGTTCAGAGCAATGCCTAACACGGCTATTTCCATACAGGAAAGCATGACTTGTATGAGCTATCATAATGCAGCGGCAGCACACGTCGCTTTTGTAAAAAAGGTATTTTTAGCGCTGGGAAAAGTAGTTGTGATAGATGAAAAATTGATGGAAGCCGCAACCGTCCTTGGCGCCTGCGGCACCGCTTTTGCGATGAGATTCATTCGCGCCAGTACACAGGGCGGAATTGAAATTGGGTTTGATGTGGCAACTGCCAGTCTTATAGTAGAGCAAACCGTTAAAGGCGCCTCAGAATTATTATTGCAAAAAGGAACCCACCCCGAATACGAAATAGATAAAGTAACTACGCCAAAAGGGTGTACCATAGCCGGTTTGAACGAAATGGAGCATCAGGGGTTTAGTTCTTCGCTCATCAAAGGAATAGCTGTGAGTTATCAAAAGATTGCAAAAAACTAAATGCTGAAAGCTGAATGCTAAAATCCCTGAAAGGGGGCTATGCGCTAACGAAGGGTGAAGCCCTTCGGATAAGGCTATTAAAAGATAGCGAAAAACTGAATACTGAAAGCAAATAAGAATCTTTATTAAAAGTTTGTTTACTGCAAAAAGTAATAAGAATCATTTCCTGAAACAGTTGATTTTTACTGAACTCTAAAAACTAAGAACTAACTTATCAACTTTAAAAACTCTTCCTTCTTTCTTCTTGCAACATCTATTACTTCATCATTTTGCAAAATTACCTGGCCACCATCGCCCCGTAAATATTTTTTAATATAGCTTAGATTGATAAGGTGCGAATTGTGAATTCTATAAAAACGATAAGGAGCAAGTATTTCTTCAAAATCCTTGAGAAGTTTTGTGACCAAAAGTATTTTTCCATCTTTAAAATGAATTTTGCTGTAATTGGAGCTTGATTCAATTCTTACAATCTGGCAGATTTCATAAAAGTCAACCCCTTCATTAGTTACGATCGTTATCTTGTCATTTTGAGATCTCGAATTGGAAAGATTTTGACGAAGCACATCTAATTTTTCAGGAACCAGTTTGCGGTGCGAACTAATAAGCCGGTTCACAGAATTTTGCAAATCCTTTACGGCTACGGGTTTTACTAAATAATCAAACGCACTGATTCGAATAGCGTCTATCGCATAATGATTGTAGGCAGTTATAAAGATAATATCAAAATCCTTTTGCTTAATTTCTTCCAGCATTTTAAAACCATTCATTCTGGGCATTTCAATGTCTAAAAATATCACATCCGGCTGATTTTGCTCTATCAGGAAGATAGCGTCTTCCGGTTTTTGGGCGGTAGCAATTACCATAATGTCCGGACAAAATTCTTGCAGCTTTTGTTGAAGATTTTCGAGACTTGGAAGTTCATCATCTATCAGTATTGCCTTTAAAGTGTCCATGTTTGATACTTTATTATTAATCAGAAATATTTAAACGGCTTTTATTTTTATGTTGACTCTTGTGCCGATGGATTTGTCATTTGTATCGTATAAGTCTGTTATTTCTATGCCTCCTGTTCCGTTGTATTGTTGGTTAAACATATTTATTCTTTCTTCGCTTAATTCAATGCCAATGCTTTTGTGGCCAGGTTTATTATGGTTTCTATATTTTGTCGATTTTTCACGCCCTATTCCATTATCTTCAATGGTATAATGTATGTATTCGCCTTCCAGTGTGGCTGACAAATATAGCTTCAAATTTTCACCTTCACTTTGCGAGAGCCCGTGAAGAATTGCATTTTCTACGTAGGGTTGCGTCAACAAATGTGGTACTTTAAAATCCCCGTTCAACAACTCCGGATCGATATCGGATTTAAAGGAAAATTTATAATTAAAGCGTAATTGTTCCAGTTCGACGTATAATTGGATGCCCTCCATGTTTTTTATAAAAGAGGTTAATTCCACCCTGCTGCTGTCCAGCATAATCCTGATTAATCCTGAAAATTTATTCAGGTATTCACTGGCAGCTATTTTGTCATTCTTCATGATAAAATTTTCAATACTATTGAGGCAATTAAAAATAAAATGAGGATTCATTTGTGCCCGCAACGATTGCATTTGCATTTCTGTAATTTTTTGTTTCAGTTCAGATTCAGCATGCTTTTTTTTGATCCTCACATTTTTGTTAATGACGAATGAAAAAATAATGATTAATAATGATAGGCCCGCGATGATGAATAATAATACATTCCTAAAAAGAATATCTTTTTTTTGAATGGCAGAAAGTTCTTTTAAATGAGCATTTTCTATTTCTTTGCCCCTTACCAACCAGTCTGCTTCTTTTATAACCATATTTCGCCTGTTGTTTTCAGAAAAAACTGAATCGTTTGCTTTTCGATAAATACTGTAGTATAATAGCGAAGAATCTTTGTTTTTATTCAGCTCGTATTCGTTTGACAACAGGTTGGCTGCCTGGGATATGCCGTCCAAATAGTTTGTTTTACGCGCAATCGAAAGGGCGCTATCCAGCAATTCTATTTTTTTTTCTGGTGATAAATTCTTTAAATATTCTGCTTTTGCCTTATAAACCTGGTATTTATTTCTTAACTCTTTTTGCGTGTTTGCCAGCACTAATGCTTTCATGAAAAAATATTCCGCGGAATCAATATTATTAGAAATGGCTTGCAATTTTCCGTAGCCCAGGTAATATTGTGAAAGAAGATAATCGTCATTTGTTGTTAAAGCAAATTCGATTCCTGAATCCAAATCAATTTTTGCATCGACATATAAATTTTCCTCCAGGTCGCATTGCTGTAATAACTCATAGTTAACCGCCAACCCAAACAAGGATTTTAATTGGCGGTTGATTGGTATCGCTTCATGGGTATATTGGCGGCATTTTTCGAAATCCTGCATGATCTTGAAATTTTCACCAATATTATTTAGCGACACCGCTTTTAACCGAAGTCCGCCAACTCCAAAGGAATCCGCATACTCAATAGCCTTAAAATAAGCGCTGTTGCTGCCTTCATAATTTGCAGAGTTACTTAGCAGCAATCCGAGATTTATCTGGGCCAGTGACTTTCCATAAGAAAAATCAAGGCTGTCACTTAGCGTGGCCACTTTTTCATAATATTCAAAAGATTTGGCAATATTATTTTCATTATATCGGTAGCTTAGCCTGTGTAATGTGAGTATATACTGAGAATCTATCTTTGGATTATTTTTTATCCAGTTTTGCATACTGTCGATAACTGTGCCTTGGGCTTTCACCGGACAAGTCCTTAACATCGCAATTGTAAAAAGCAGAAGAAGGATGTGATATGATTTATTAATATTCAATTTCTTGAAAATAAATTTTTGAATTGAAAATAAGCATTATTTGTTTGTTTGCTCTGTTGATAACTTTTGGCTTGTCGTCCAAGCCCTTCGAAGCTAAAAAACATCCACCAAACTACTTTTTGAAATTTTTATGAAATCATCAGTCTGTAGGCCCCGTTTATTATTGATTACCTTTTATTCAACTTGGGATTTTCCTTTAAGATAAACCGTAAATCTATTCTATAAATAACTGGAAAAATCCTTGTATTATTTGGCAGGCGGATTCTATTTAGTAATCGGATTGTTAGTTATGATAAATGGCAAAAAATTTCAAGTTGGGTCAAGGAAAATCATTACCCTAAAATCTACCAATCCATTGGATTAAATTCCAGACTGCAAAATCAGGGCGTGGTACAAAAAGAACTGTCTTTGTCATACCTGTTGAGAAACCAGGAGCCATCGTGGGAGCCGACAACATTATATTGAAAATGAACGATTTCTTTTCCTTCCGGGAAAGAAATATAAGCCGAGATGTAACATGTGGGATATATGAAACTGTCTAACACAGGTGTAGTTAATAATGTTCCACATCTAGCCAGACTGGTGGGAGTTTTAGTTTCAGTAGTCGTCATATTGTTTTCTTTTTTGCATGAAAGCCCGATTAGAATAACAACGCCGGCTGCTAAAACTTTTTTCATATTATGAGGGATACGTTTTTTTATAAAATTCTATAGATTCATTAATAATGTCAAAGGCGATTTCTTTCTCCTGGAAATCATTGATCTCTACCTTCTTATTTTCCAAAACTTTGTACTGTTCAAAATAATTTTTTAAAACCTTGAAGATATGAGGAGGTACTTCATCAAGGCTTTTTATATAATTCACGCCCGGATCATCAACAGCAACAGCAATTATTTTATCATCTATCAGTCCTGAATCTATCATTTGCATATTACCGATTACGTATGCGTCTACCAGGCACAAGGGTTGTATGGCTTCAGTACACATTACTAAAATATCGAGCGGATCGCCATCCTTACCGAGTGTTTGGGGAATAAACCCGTAATTAACAGGGTAATGAAAGGAAGAATAAATAACACGGTCCAATTTTAGCAATCCTGTCTTTTTGTCTATTTCATATTTAGATTTAGAACCTTGCGGTATTTCAATAAGCGCATTTACTATTTGAGGCGCTTTTTCGCCATAATTGGCGCCATGCCACGGATGTAAAACGTACATAAGTTTCATTTATTTTTTAGTTTACAATTATTTTGAAGCTATTATTGAATGAAGTTTTTTCTGATTTAAAAAAGAGATTTTTCGTTCGTCTGCTGTAACTATCGGTATCACCATTTAAGCTGCTTACTTTTTCCCCGACTGATACCGTATCACTTCCGCTTTTTCCATAGTTATTAATCCGCCTGCTTTTGATTCTTCAAAAAGTCGCTCAACTGTTTTGACGAATAAATTAATTTTTTCAAGCGTATCAACGATTTCCACAACTACAGGCAGGTCTGTAGAAATATCAAAAAGCTTCGCCGTATGAATTTTACTGTTTGGTCCAAAGCCCATGATACCGCGGGTAACTGTAGCACCTGAAAGCAATTGTTTTTTCGCTTCAAAAACGATGGTTTCGTAAAGAGGTTGCTGATGATATTTATCGGATTCTCCCA
>JBDTGD010000361.1:0-2405 GCA_039937595.1 Ginsengibacter sp.
CCAATCATCAGCCTTTGCCTGTCTTCTTCTTTTAAAAATCCCATCTTTTTCCAACGCATAACAATCTTCATTACCATTTCAGCATAATCATCATGGACTGCTCTTTGTTCATCGGTAATGCTAACAAAAAGATTTTTATCTGTTCGTGAAGGCAATTGTTTTAAAACTTCTTTTTTTGTACGGCGAAGCAAGATGTGTTTCAGCCTGTCTTTTACTTCATGAAGATTTTGGTAACCAATTACTTTTCCGGTTTCATCTGTTTGCTCATAAGTTGAAATAAAATTGTAGAGTGAGCCGAGATGTAAAGGATCTATAAATTGGACTAATGAATACAATTCAGTTATTTTATTTTCAAGTGGCGTACCCGTTAGTACGAGCGCATATTTGCTTTGCAGTTTTTTTATAGATCGCGATATTTTAGTTTGCCAGTTTTTAATGCGTTGCGCTTCATCCAGGATAATTAAATCGGGCTGGAATTCATCAATCAGTTCCAGGTCATTAACTGCCATATTGTAACTGGCAATTTTGTATAAGCTGTCTTCTTTTTTATACAATTTTTGGCGGTTCAGATAATTGCCTTCTATCACAGTAGTAGTTTCAGTTGTGAATTTTTCAATCTCGCTTTGCCATTGATATTTTAACGTCGTGGGGCAAATGATTAATACTTTCTGTACCTGCCTGTGTTCGTGTAAAAGTTGGGCGACGGCAATTGCCTGTATGGTTTTTCCCAGGCCCATGTCATCTGCAAGAATACTTCTGCCTGCGGCTGCGCAAAATAAAATTCCTTCCGTTTGATAAGGAAATGGTTTTACTTTAAGACTCTTTATTTCAGGAAGTTTATTCTGTTTAAAATAAGGAGCCAAAAATTCTTTACGTTCTTTTTTTTCACGCCATTGAATAATGTGAGACAGCGCATCATCATAACAGCGAAACGATGTATTAATCTGAAAAGCTTTTTGCAATATCTCATCAATTTCCGCAAAACCTTTTTCAGTTAGGCCGCCTGCTTTATCAATGTATGGCTTAAATAATTTTTTGTATTCATTTTCATTTTCCGTTCCAATTCTAAACTTGATCTTTCTTTCTCCCCGGTATTCCATGTACATGGAACTGTAAGTGGTAGAATAAGGTTGATTAAGCGCTTTGCGTAAGTCAGGCCTTTTGCTGATGAATATCAATACCGCCTCAATATGCTTGCAAGTGCCAAGCTGGTTGGTTTTAAAATCGTAGCATGAGCAATAGTTCAAACTGTTATCAACACTGCGCAATGCTACCTTGTAATTATTTTTTGTATCGGCATTATAAACCTTGTAATCGCTAAAGACAAGCCCGTCTCCAATGTTGGAGAACTTAAAATCAGATTTCTCCGCTATTTGTTTGCGTAACCCAATTTGCCATTGCTCTACGGTCATGTCCTCTGGCTTGCGTGTGTTGGATAATTGCGGCTTTGGTTTATAATTCCTTTTTTTTGTTTTCTTCGATTTTTTTGTTGTTGCCATGATTCAAGTTGAGGATCAAATTTATTGTATGATTTATTAGTTGTGTTATAAATTTATCAACAAACAATCAACTAATTCTTAATGGCAGGCAGATTAATCTTTACTGCTATAAAATTTCCTACAACTGAAATACAGTTTTCGTTTCGGTCCTGTTTAATACTTCGTCTTCTCCGTCATAATGCAAACTTAGTCCCTTTTTTCTTGTAGATAATTGCAACATGACTTCCCGGTAAGGCCAGTACAATTGATCTATAAAATTTGAGAATACTCTTCCATGTTTATGAGCGAGTTTTATTCGTTCCTCACTTTTGGATTTAAATTCCTCACCCGTTACTCTCTTTTCTAGTTTAACCGCAACATCAATATCACCCAATATTTCCTGGTTAGATAAATAGCTTCCAAAAACTTTTACATTCTCCACTTTATAAACGAAATCTGCATTGCTATTTACCTTTTCTACTCTTTCAAGAAGTTCTGCTAATAATAAATCTGCTTTAACACGTGTGATAGGTGGATTAGCTCTTGTTACTCCAAGCCTGCGCCCTTTCTCTGTTTCAGTAACTTCATGATATAAGGTGCTTCCGATTTTTTTCTTTTCAAAAATTAAATATTCCTCATTTATCAATTGCTCAAAAACCAATTTTGCATCCTTTACTGCGCAAGCTAAAACAGTTGCTATTTCTTTAATAATTCCATTTTCACCAATCCCGGATAATCTTCCCGTCATTGCATATCGAATTACTTCTCTTATTTTGAGGATTGGATAGCCAAAAAGTAGCTGCTTTGAATTAATTCTCATTTGATGAAAGTTTTTTTATTTGTAGTAATTTTTAAATTTCGATGAAAGCATTTGTTTTAAATCCTTTTTGCTCACCATACTTTACATATCCCAATTGATTAGTAAGC
>JBDTGD010000362.1:0-9941 GCA_039937595.1 Ginsengibacter sp.
CCTTAAAAAAAATGATAATAATATGGTTGACATTAAACCCGATGAAATCTCGGCAATTCTAAAAAGCCAACTGACTAATTTGGATGTAGAATCCAACCTGGAAGAAATTGGAACTGTATTGCAGATAGGCGATGGTATCGCTCGTGTGTACGGATTGAATAATGTAAGTTCAGGTGAACTGGTTGAGTTCGAGAATGGTGTAAAAGCTATCGCTCTTAACCTTGAAGAAGATAATGTAGGGGTAGTGCTTATGGGTGAAAGCGGAGATATAAAAGAAGGCGCCACCGTAAAACGTACCGGGCAGATCGCTTCAATAAAAGTAGGGGATGGTTTGGCTGGCCGTGTTATTAATACTTTGGGCGAACCTATTGATGGCAGAGGACCTATTACCGGTGAATTATATGAGATGCCCCTGGAGCGTAAAGCACCGGGTGTAATTTTCCGCGAACCGGTAAAACAACCGCTGCAAACTGGTATCAAAGCGATCGATGCCATGATTCCAATTGGCCGTGGCCAGCGCGAATTGGTAATTGGCGACCGTCAGACCGGTAAAAGCGCTATTTGTATTGATACTATTATTAATCAAAAAGAATTTTATAAAGCCGGAAACCCGGTTTATTGTATATATGTTGCAATCGGGCAAAAAGCCTCTACTATAGCAAATGTGATGAAAGTTTTGGAAGATCACGGAGCGATGGAATACACAACTATTGTTGCCGCTTCTGCTTCTGAACCTGCACCGCTACAATTCTATGCACCATTTGCCGGAGCAGCTCTAGGCGAATTTTTCCGCGATACAGGCCGTAGTGCTTTGATCATTTTTGATGATTTAAGTAAGCAAGCCGTAGCGTACCGTGAAGTTTCTCTTTTATTAAGAAGGCCGCCGGGACGTGAAGCCTATCCCGGTGACGTATTCTATTTGCACAGCCGTTTATTGGAAAGAGCCGCTAAGATTGTATCGAAAGACGAGATCGCAAAGAAAATGAATGACCTTCCTGAAAACATCAAACATTTGGTAAGAGGCGGCGGTTCGTTAACAGCTTTGCCCATTATTGAAACTCAGGCTGGCGATGTATCTGCCTATATACCTACTAATGTAATTTCTATCACCGACGGACAGATATTCCTTGAAGGTAACTTGTTCAATGCTGGTATCAGGCCGGCAATTAACGTAGGTATTTCTGTAAGCAGGGTGGGAGGTAACGCACAGATAAAATCTATGAAAAAGGTAGCTGGTACACTTAAGCTCGACCAGGCGCTGTATCGCGAAATGGAAGCGTTTTCTAAGTTTGGTGGAGACCTTGACGCGGCTACAAAGTCTGTTCTGGATAAGGGAGCAAGAAACGTTGAAATATTAAAGCAACCTCAGTTCACACCTTATTCTGTAGAAAAGCAGGTAGCTATCATTTATCTTGGAACAAATGGCTTAATAAGTAATGTTCCTGTGAAAAATGTTCAGGCTTTTGAAGAGCAGTTTCTATTGGAAATGGAAAATAAATATCCTGAAATATTGACTGAATTTAAAAAAGGCGCTTTACCTGAAGAAGGGTTGAAAAAGATGGTAACGCTGGCAAAAGAGATTTCTCACCAGTTTGAAAAATAAATATGGTTTTATTTTATTGTAAAAAGGAAGGTTGAGGCCTTCCTTTTTTATTTCTATCAAAACTTTATTGGCAATAATTTCTTAACTAATAATTGGTTTGTGAGTGATAACCGCTTTTTGCATCGTCTTCTGAATTAAAGACGCGTAGCCATTAAAAATCTTTCTTTGTAAGAGCGTTTCAACGCTTCTTTTAAAAGATCCGTTTCTGCTTTTTCATAATCTGCCAAAGACGCTTCAAACTCTTCTTTCTTATCAGGCATAATTTTGTTGTATAAAATTCACCTGATTGCAAATTATCTGAAATTCTTCGTCTTATCAATCATGCGATAATTGATATTCTTTTCTTGCCGAATAATTTAAAACAGAAATAGCGATTATTTATTGACTTACTGTAAAATCATCGACATCTATCATGCAGAAATGATTCCATAAGAATAACTCATCTTCCAAACATCTTATCTAATTCCTCCTTCTTAAATTCAAGAAAAACAGGTTTACCATTGGGCGTGGTATTGTTGATTTTACAATTGAAAAGATCTTCCACCAACACTTGCATCTCTTTTGCCGATAAATAGGTACCTGCTTTTACAGATTGTTGCCATGCCATAGATCGCAATAGCTTTTCTCTTTTGGTAAAGCTCATATCCATATTAAAATGCTTGTATTGCTCCAGTATTTTTTCAAGAGAATTTTTTTCATTTCCTTCAGGTACATCAGCCGGCGAACCCTGAATGACAAAACTATTATTACCGAAAGGCTCTACCTGGTAACCAAGAATATGCAGATCAGGTAAAAGTTCTTTGAGCAAAACTGCGTCTGCTGGCGCCAGTTCTATTGCTTCAGGGAATAAACTTCTCTGAATTGCTATAGGCTTTCCTTTCATGGCTTCTGTAAAGCGCTCATACAAAACCCGCTCGTGAGCATTTTGTTGATGAATAACCACAAAGCCACTCCTGTTTTGAGCGAGAATAAAACTTTTGTGTACCTGGACGTATTCTTCAGCATCAGGTTTTTTATTGGATAACGGTGGGGTAATGTTTTTAAAAGAGGAAGGGAACGCATTTTCATTGTCAGATTTTGTTTCTCCCGGCAAATCTGTTTTCGGTTCAATAAATTGATTTTGCTTTAGTAGGTTATCGTCCCACGTTCCCAGGTCACTTTTGCTATCAATAAAATGCGCCTGGTTTTTTTGTGTAAAAGTTTTGTAGAGGGAAGTGCCTGTGGCGGAAAACTGTTTTTCAGGAGTGAAAGGCTTACTCACTGCGTCTGTGTTTTGAATCGAGGCATCTAATTCAAAATCAAGTGTGGGCGTTACGCTATACTGCGCCAGCGCATGTTTCACTGCTGATTGTACGAAAGCATAAATAATCTTTTCGTCTTCAAATTTTATTTCCTGCTTGGTGGGATGCACATTAATATCAAGCCGCGACGGGTCAATATCAATAAACAAAGTGTACATCGGAAAACTGTCTTTTGCTATCATCTCGCTGAAAGCATTCATTACTGCGTGATTGAGATAAGCGCTTTTGATAAAACGATTGTTCACGAAAAAGTATTGGTCGCCGCGGGTTTTTTTTGCGGTTTCCGGTTTGCCTGCAAAACCATAAATGTTCATGTAATCCGTTTCTTCTTTTACGCTTACTAATTTCGCAGAATAATTGTTGCCAAGAATTTGAATGATTCTTTGTTTTAATGAACCCTTTTCCAGGTGAAAAACTTCCTGGCCATTTGATGAAAGCGAAAAAAATAAATCGGGGAAAGCCATTGCCACACGAATAAATTCGTCTACGATGTGGCGCAATTCGGATGCATTGCTTTTCAAAAAATTCCTACGAGCCGGCACATTAAAAAATAAATTTTTCATTGAGATATTAGTACCTTCATTAGTAGCCACAGGTTCCTGCGTTTTTACAAGACTGTTTTCTATTTCAATATAGGTGCCGACAGATTCTCCCGATTTTTTTGTCTTTAATTCCACCTGCGCCACACCTGCAATACTCGCCAGCGCTTCACCTCGAAAGCCCATTGTTTTTATGTGAAAAAGATCGTCAATGCTTTTTATTTTAGAAGTGGCGTGGCGCTCAAAGCTCATCCTGGCGTCAGTTTCACTCATGCCCTTTCCATTGTCGATCACCTGTACTAATGCTTTGCCGGCATCATGTACAAAAAGCTTTATCTCTGTAGCACCCGCATCCACGGCATTTTCAAGCAATTCCTTTACAGCGCTCGCGGGGCGTTGTATCACCTCGCCTGCGGCAATCTGGTTTGCAATATTTTCCGGTAAGAGATTAATAATGTCAGCCAAAACTTATTTTTTTAATAGGGGTAAAATTAACGCTTATTTCTGGGGAAAGTCTGCCGGGGATAAAAGTTAGCAATCCTGTTTATGATTATTCCAATAAATGAAAATCTTAGAAAAAAGTTCTTTTACTGTTAGAATCCTGTTATGGGAGAAAAGCATTTATTGCCGCCAAAAAGGAATCAACACTCCTGATTTTATCGTAATTTTGTTCATATAAAATAAATTTTAAAATTCTTTTGAAATACAACCAGCCCACTTTAAATAAATTAGAAAAGATACTTGATGAAGCAGGATATATCGTTCGGTATGAACGCGGCTCTTTTCAAAGTGGATACTGTGTCCTGGAAGATAAAAAGGTAGTGGTGCTCAATAAATTTCTAATTACTGAAGGAAGGATTAATGCTTTGATGGATATCATTCCTACTGTAAGTATCAATTACGATTTTCTCACACACGATTCTCAAAAATTGTATGATGAAGTAATTGCGCATATTGAAGGGCTTGAAAAGTAAATATATTTTCACATTCGTTTCTATTCGGCTCTCTAAAAAATTTTATAGCTTTGAACTGTGAGTTATCCCGATCTTAGTATTACATTTCTTGGCACAGGTACCAGCGGCGGCGTTCCCATGATTGCCTGTGGTTGTGAAATATGTACCTCCACGAATGAGAAAGACAAAAGGCTGCGCAGTAGCATCCTGGTGCAATCCCGGAACACAACATTAGTAGTGGACACCACGCCGGATTTTCGCACGCAAATGTTGCGAGAAAATGTAAAAAAATTAGATGCTGTACTTTTTACCCATCCCCACAAAGACCACATCGCGGGGCTTGATGACATTAAAGCTTATAATTTTTTTCAGCATAAACCAATGGAAGTTTACGCCAATACGCTCACGCAAGAGGGTTTGAAAAGGGAATTCCATTATATTTTTTCCGAAAATAAATACCCCGGAATTCCTAATATTAATTTGAACACCATAACTGACAAACCTTTCACCGTTGGCGATATCCCGGTAATTCCCATTCTCGTTTTTCATTTAAAAATGCCGGTGTTAGCGTTTAGGTTTGGGGATTTTACTTACATTACCGATGCCAACAGAATAGACGAAAGCGAAAAAGAAAAAATAAAAGGCAGTAAAATTATTGTAGTGAATGCGTTGCGAAAAAAAGAACATATCTCTCATTTTAATTTGCGGGAAGCAATTGATCTGGTGGAAGAATTAAAAATACCAAAAGCGTACTTTACCCACATCAGCCACCAGCTTGGGCTGCACCATGAGATCAATAACGAATTACCCGAAAATATCCAATTGGCATTTGATGGATTGAAAATCGATTTAACAGGAAAGTGATAGTCTCTTAAATTTTATTTTAAAAAATAATCATCTTTTTAAATCTTAATAGTAACTTACTTCAAATACATAATTTTTATGTGGAGACAGTTTTTAAAAGATTATTTCAGTTTTACCAGGAAGGAAAGATTTGGTATTATTTCGGTTGTCTCCGTCATTTTGCTCCTTATTATTCTTCCATTATTCTTTCCTTATTTTATTAAAAAAGAAAAAACAGATTCGTCTCAGTTTGCAAAAGAAATTGCGCAATTACGTTTGGATACGTCATCAAAAAAAGTTTATGCCAATAAACATAGCGAAGAATATTACAATGATTATAGCCCTGCGAATCAAAAATATTCATCTAAATCCGAAGTCTTTTTCTTCGATCCCAATACGGCTTCAATTGATGAATGGAGAAGATTGGGCGTAAGAGAAAAAACGGCAAACACCATTCAAAAATATATTTCCAAGGGAGGGAAATTTTATAAACCCGAAGACATAAAAAAAATCTGGGGATTAAGCGAAAAGGATGCAGAACGCCTGATTCCTTATGTTTCTATAAAAGAAATAAAAAGAGAATATCCTCAATACGAGAAAAAGGAATTTGCTGAAAAAGTAAATTACACGGCAAAGAATACAATCCAAAAAGTGGATATAAATAGTGCAGACACCACTCAATATATTGCGCTGCCCGGTATCGGAAGTAAGTTGTCAAAAAGGATTATTGCCTTTAGAGAAAAGTTAGGTGGTTTTTATTCCATTGATCAAATTGGTGAGACATACCTTTTGCCTGATTCTACTTTTCAAAAAATAAAGCCTTACCTGGTAGTGGACAGTAAAGCAATAAAAAAGATGAATATTAATTCCGCTTCAGTAGAAGAAATGAAATCACATCCGTATCTCAGGTACAATACAGCCAACGCTATTTTTCAGTATCGTCAACAGCATGGACGTTTTAACTCCGTGGACGAGATAAAAAAAATTATGACTGTAGACGATGATTTATATAAAAAAATTTATGCTTACCTTACTGTAGAATAAACCTTTTCAATTTTCTTGCAGTGAACAAACAATTAAGCCATATTTTTAACCAGGGATAGGAACTTGAGTATTGAAATATACTGAGGAATCGCGTGTGCGAATTAGAAACACGACAATTAATTCAGGTGATTTCTTTTTGAACTAATTAATTTAATATTTTAAAAATGGATTTTAAAAAAAGTGAAATAACCAAACAGGTAGCGCAAACCGCCTGGGAATTTGCCAATCAATTCATTAAACCGCATTTAATGGAGTGGGATGAAAAACAGGAATTTCCGGTTCACATTTTTAAAGAAATGGGAAAGCTTGGTTTGATGGGTGTATTAGTGCCCGAAAAATATGGCGGAAGTGGTATGAGTTATTTTGAATACAGTGCTGTTATCCAGGAAATAGCAAAGGTTTGCGGCTCTATTGGATTGAGTGTAGCAGCTCATAATTCATTGTGCACGGGCCATATTCTCGCTTTCGGAAATGAAGAGCAGAAACTGGAATTCTTGCCGAAACTTGCCACGGCAGAATACATAGGCGCATGGGGATTGACTGAGGCAAACACCGGAAGCGATGCCGGAAACATGCAATGTACTGCTGAGAAAGATGGCGATGAATGGATCATAAATGGAACCAAAAACTGGATTACACATGGCAAAAGCGGCGACGTGGCGGTAGTAATTTGCAGAACCGGAAAGCCCCACACCAGGGATAATTCTACTTCATTTATAATTGCCCGTGGTACTAAAGGTTTCAGAGGAGGAAAGAAAGAAAACAAGCTGGGCATGCGAGCAAGCGAAACGGCTGAAATGATCTTTGATAATTGCAGGGTACCAGATTCAGCGCGAATGGGAGAAGTGGGCGACGGCTTTAAGCAAGCCATGAAAGTGCTGGATGGAGGACGCATCTCAATAGCTGCGCTTGGTTTGGGTATTGCGAAGGGAGCTTATGAAGCTTCTATAAAATATGCCAAAGAAAGGCATCAGTTTGGAAAGCCCATAGCTGATTTCCAGGCAATTTCTTTTAAGCTTGCAGATATGGCTACTGAAATTATGGCCGCCGAATTATTAATTGACCAGGCTTGTGATTTAAAAATAAAAGGCGAAAATGTAACTAAAGAAGCAGCCATTGCTAAATATTATTCCAGTGAAATAGCCGTAAAAATTGCTACTGACGCAGTGCAGATTTTTGGAGGCTATGGCTATACCAAAGACTACCCGGTAGAAAAGTTTTACAGAGATAGTAAATTATGCACCATAGGGGAAGGCACCAGTGAAATTCAAAAGATAGTAATCGCAAGAGAAAGCTTATTATAACCATGGATATTTCAGCAGGAATCTAACAAATGAATTTATCATCGCACAAAATGCATTTTTACAAAAAAATATTTTTGTTAAACGCGAAGCCCATAAATCAAATTATTCTAACCTATTAAAAAAGAAAGATTCAATTTAAACCCCGGCAATACATCTTCGCCGGATAGGGTTTTATCAAAACCACTTACTTTATCAACAGTTCCATCTTTTCTATAAATAAACACAGTTTTACTTTCAGGGTTAATAAGCCATGCAAGTGTACATCCATTTTCAATCCATTTGTGCATTTTGTTTTTTAGATATTTCAAATTATCGGAAGGGCTTTTTAATTCTATCACAAAATCAGGACAAACATGCGCAAATTTTTGCTGATCCTCTTTCGAAACATTATTCCATTTTTCAATTTTCATCCAGGCTGCATCTGGAGAAAAAACAGAGTCATCGGGTAAAGTAAACCCTGCTGAAGAATCAAAAGAAATGCCTTTATTCTCTTGTTGATTCCACAATTCAAGCTGTGTGGCAATTTTTATATTATAATTACCTGTTATTGCTCCTTTTGGTGGCATGAGAATTATTTGGCGGTTACTATCTCTTTCAATACGGGTAGCAGTATCGTTTTCAGTACAATATTTAAAAAATTCGTCATCGCTCATGCCATCATAATTGAGGCCTGATAATGGTAAAATAATATCGGGGAATACGGTTTGCATAATCCAAATTTACAAAATATTATTTACTCAAATGCATGCTTCTTTCACGGTATAACTGTCTGAAATAAGGGTCGCGTAGGTCTTTAATAAATCGAATCGCCTCTCCTGTACTTTTCATTTCCGGTCCGAGCTCTTTGTTTACATTGGGGAATTTGTTAAAAGAAAAAACCGGTTCTTTTATCGCGAAGCCTTTAAGCTTTTTTTCAAATTTGAAATCTTTCAACTTAGCTGCATCAAGCATTATTTTAGTAGCGATATTCAGATAAGGAATTTGATAAGCTTTGGCAATAAAAGGCGTTGTACGAGACGCACGCGGGTTGGCTTCAATCACATACACAATCCCATCTTTAATAGCAAATTGAATATTTATTAGCCCTTTTATTTGCAACGATCTTGCAATTTTTTCAGCATATTCTTCCATCGTTTGCACAATCAGGGGAGACAAATTAAACTGAGGCAATACCGCATTGCTGTCGCCGCTATGAATCCCTGCGGGTTCTATGTGCTCCATCAAGCCCATAACATGAAAAGTTTCGCCATCAAAAATGGCATCAATCTCCGCTTCCTGGCAACGGTCCAAAAACTGGTCAATTAAAATTTTATTTCCCGGTAAATGTTTTAATAAACTTAGAACGCCGTTTTCCAATTCCTCGTCATTCAAAACTATACGCATTCTTTGTCCTCCCAAAACATAACTCGGCCTTACCAAAACAGGATAGCCGACCTGGTGTGCAATTTCAATAGCCTCATCTGTATCATGCGCTGTGCCATACCTGGGATAAGGAATTTCCAGTTTTTTCAGCGTATCGCTGAAACGGCCACGATCTTCAGCTATGTCCATGTTATCGTAGGAAGTACCGATAATTTTTATTCCTTTTTCATGTATTCTTCTGGCCAGTTTCAAAGCCGTTTGTCCGCCGAGCTGCACAATGACACCATCAGGTTTCTCGAGTTCTATGATTTCCCAGATATGTTCCCAGAAAACGGGTTCAAAATATAATTTGTCGGCAATGTCAAAGTCAGTGGAAACCGTTTCAGGATTGCAATTGATCATAATAGCTTCCATGCCGCATTCTTTAATCGCGAGAAGGCCGTGCACGCAGCAATAATCAAATTCAATTCCCTGGCCAATGCGGTTCGGGCCGCTGCCGAGCACAATGATTTTCTTCTTTGAAGAGGGAGTTGATTCGTTGTAGATAATGTTATTGTTCATTACAAGATTTAATTGCGATATTATATATTTTTTTACTGATTCTACATCCTAACAAACTTACCTTGTCTAAAGCAGTTTTGACAGATGGAATTAGATTTTTATTTTTTGCAGTTACAAGAATTCCAACCAAACCGGTGATATCAAAACCAATAGTTGTAGCAACGATTCTGCCCAATTTTTCATCAATTATCAGCAGATCTGCGTTTAAATCGATCGCAATACTTATTGCCTCTAACTCTCCTCTATCAAGAATGTTTTTGTAATCTTTGACATTTGAAAGGTTGTGAGCTGAATAGATTTTAACCCAATCGGCATTTTTGAATTCTGAAAGAATATCTCCCTTGTTTGCCAATCGCAAAATTTCATCATTTACAGCCACCGGAATAATTATTTCCCCGTAAAGAATTGTTAACAGATGAAGTAAATTAATT
>JBDTGD010000363.1:0-4564 GCA_039937595.1 Ginsengibacter sp.
CAGGTTATTTGTGGGTTTACTGTGACTGTTTCCATTTAAAAAAATTAGAATAGAAAAAAATGCCTTTAGTTAGTTATGTACTAATTTTAATAGGAATATTTTATTTAATAAAATCTTCTACTTCCATGAAATCGCCACCAAAGAAGATGACACTTCCGCGTAAAATTTTATCTCCGAAACAATATGTCTTTTATCGAAGACTTATGGGAATAATGGCCATAGTGTTGGCTATTATTTTGGCAACGGTTTTAAGAAAATAAAATATGGACAGTAATTAAACTGTAACTTTTATTTTGATTTGAAAGTTTTTTGACTAATGTGTTTAAAAGGAACGATCGTGGGTACGAGGCATAGAACGGGCAAAGAAAAGATTAGTAGAGGCTCACTCATTTTGAAAAATAAAATTTGATATTCCTTCCGCATACGTCTTAATCAGTAAACGTCTGCCGGAATTTGTTTTTTCATTTCCTGCTTTATGAAATTGCTCTTGCCATCATTTTCTAAAATAATGCTTGCAGAAAAATCTTCTAAGATTTCCAGTTTATGCTGTTTGTGCGCTTCTATTAATAGGGTTTCATCCGGATGGATATTAACCGTTTTATCAGAAAAAGTAATGACGCCTTTTCCCTTTCTGCAAATAATAAGCGCGTCCGAAGTGGCTTCGTGCAAAGGCATCTTTTCACCAATATTCAAGCTAACATTGAGTACTTTATATTTGTCGCAGTTATAAATTTCTTTCATTTCCATAAATAATATTTTTAGAAATCAAAGTTATGAAGTTGATTTTAATAAAAGTATTTAAATACTTTTATTATTGCTGATTTTCTTACGAAATGAGTAATCTTTTTGAAAAGAGATTTGTGCAGTAAATCTTGAATTAAAGTAAACAAACCTGCCTGAGCGGCAGCCAGGGAAATAATAGCAATTCTTATTCTTAAGTATTAGTGGGAAGGTCAAATCTTTATCATCATAAAAAGGTCATTGCAATTTTATTGAAACATTTTACTTTGCACTTTCTCTATACATCTTCGGGCTTAATCCTGTAATGGTTTTAAAAAGTTTATTAAAATTAGAAACCGTCTTATAACCGCAGTGATAAGCTACTTCGGAAATGCTCCAATCAGTATCCAGCAAATATTTACAGGCGGCGGAGATGCGGGCTTCATTGAGATATTCAACGAAACTTTTGCCCGTTCTTTTTTTGAACAGGCGGCAAAACGATTGTGGGGTAAGGCTCGAGATATTGGCTATGGTTGACAGGCTTATGTTGTCTTTAAAATTTTGCTGTACATATTTATATACTGCCGATAAGCGATCGGTTTCGGAATGTTTTAATTGCGCGTTATATCCATCACTTACGACAAAACTAATGTCTTTTGACCTGGAAAGAATATGCATGATTTCAAATAGCCCAATGACTTTTTCAAAATCTTTTTTTAGCAAGAGGTTCTTTAATTTGTTAGCAATTACCTCTTTTGTATGTCCGCTAATACGCATTCCCCTTTCACTCTTTTGAAAAAACTCATTCAGCGTTATTGCTTCTTTCATATCATAAAAGCCCTTACTGAAAATATTTTTATTGAAATAAAATACGATAGCTTTTGCTTTAAGGTCAGAATGCTCTTTAAAGAAAATCTCGTCATTCATCCAAATATGAGGAAGATTACTCCCTATAAAAACCATATCGCCTTCCGCAAAAGGCTCAATGACATCCCCAATGATTCTTTTTCCAAAACTTTCTACTACATAGACTAATTCCATTTCCGGATGAAAATGAAACGGCGCTTTAAAAAAAGCGTCATCTCTCTCTATTAAAGAAAGATAGCTGTTAATACCCGGGCTGATTTCTGTTTGAACGATTTTCATAATTTATTTCACCGTTATAAAGATAATATAATGGAAGAGAAAGATAATATTGTAATAGTTAGATAGTTGATAATGCCTTAATTTGTACCGGTTTTGGAAGCAAATTTCGAACCGCTTGATTTTTTCAAAAAAGGAACGAATATGAAATATTGTCTAGCGCTTGATTTAAAAAGCGATGATAAGCTGATTGCAGAATATGAAAGGTATCATCAAGATGTTTGGCCTGAAATCATTGATTCTATTAAGAATTCGGGCATTACAGGTCTTGAAATTTACCGCGTTGATAATCGTCTTTTTATGATAATGGAAACCGATGAAACTTTTTCTTTTGAGAGAAAGAACGAAATGGACAATTCCAATTCCAAAGTACAGGAATGGGAAAATCTAATGTGGAAATACCAACAGGCGCTTCCCGGCGCCCAACCGGGGGGAAAATGGATGTTAATGAAAAAAATTTTTGACCTTAATAAATAAACCAAATGGTCATACCAACATCTGCTACAATCACAACTCTTCAGAGTACTTCTGATGATGAAAAGAATAATTATTTATTTCCATTGATATTGGTAACGGGATTATTTCTTCTCTGGGGATTGGCTTATGGCCTGCTTGATGTGTTGAACAAGCATTTTCAGGATACATTGCATATTGATAAAGCTCGTTCCACACTTTTACAAATGGCTTACTTTGGAGCCTACTTTTTGATTGCTTTGCCTGCTGGGATTTTTATGCATCGATTTGGTTATAAAAAAGGAATTATTACCGGTTTACTTTTATATGCGGCAGGCGCATTCCTTTTTTATCCGTCTGCTCAAATGTCGAGTTTTAATTTCTTTTTGATTTCGATGTTTATCCTGGCTTCAGGGATTGCATTTCTTGAAACAGCGGCCAATCCTTACGTTACTGTATTAGGCGATCCTAAAACGTCTGAATTCAGATTAAATCTTGCGCAAAGTTTTAATGGAGTAGGTTCATTTATCGGGCCCATTATCGCGGCTAATGTTTTCTTTGGAAGGTCCACTAGTGTTGAATCACAATTAGATTCAGTAAAAATAGTTTATCTCATCATTGGCTTCGTCGTTTTACTGGTAGCCAGTTTATTCTGGAAAATTCATTTGCCCGAAATAAAAGAAGATAAAATGGTTTCTGATGTTAGCCTGATCACCAAACCGTTATTTAAACACAAGAATTTTACTAACGCAATAATTGCCCAGTTTTTCTATGTGGCAGCACAGGTAGGCATTGCCGCTTTATTTATTAATTATTGTACTGAAAATAATAAAACAATCACCAGCGCTTTTGCAGCGTATCTTTTATCCCTCAGTTTATTTTTGTTTACCCTTGGCCGGTTTGCAGGAACTGCGTTGATGCGCAAATTTGCTCCTAATCTTTTGTTGTTCTTTTTCGCATTGGTAAATATTATTCTTTGTTTATTAGTGATAGCGAATCAAAGTTGGATGTCAGTCTATTCATTAATGACCATTTTCTTTTTTGAATCAATCATGTTTCCAACGATTTTTGCATTAGGCGTAAAAGATTTAGGGCATCATACTAAGAAGGCTTCGTCATTTATAATCATGTCAATTGTTGGCGGAGCTATTATGCCTTATGTGATGGGGCACATAGCCGAAATTTATTCTACTGCCATTTCATATTCTATTCCCGTAATTTGTTTTGTGGTAGTGGCATGGTATGGATGGAGGGGATATAAAGTTGAAACGTAAAAATTGAAAATTGATAGATATCTATCGGGGTGTTTATTGCTTGAATAGCTCTTTAAGAGCGACATGTCAGTAGCAAATAAAATAGATTTTGTTAGCGCTGTAGGTGCGGCATGTAAAAAAAAATAGAATTGGTTAAAAAAATAAAATAATACGAATTTAAAAATCATGGATAATAAAATAACTTCTGAAAAAAAAGCACAAATTTTAAAAATACATCCAAAAGATAATGTAATTGTGGCTTTAACAGATCTAAGGAAAAATGACGTAGAAGAATGGGATGGGGAAGAATATTTATTAAAGGAAAATATTCCCGCGAAACATAAATTCTTCGAAAATGATATGAAAGCCGGCGAAGAAATTTTCATGTACGGAGTATTGGTAGGAAAGACACAAACAGATGTGGAGAAAGGAAGCCGCGTTTCGGTAGAAAATGTAAAGCATGCCGCGCAGCCTTATTCTTACGGGAATGTAAAACCACAATGGCATGCGCCCGATGTGAGTAAATTTGCCAATAGAACTTTCAATGGATATCATAGAAGTGATGGCAGAGTAGGAACGGCGAATTACTGGATATTCATTCCGACCGTTTTCTGCGAAAACAGGAATATGGATGTCATCCGCGAAGCACTTCAAAATGAATTGGGCTATGGCGTTACTGATAAATATAAATCCTTCACGCATGAACTGGTAAATGCTTACGAAGAAAAAGAAGATATTGAAAAATTTGATCTTACACTTACTCCTAATCCAACAGGTAACAGAGTTTTTAAAAACATTGACGGGATAAAATTTTTGAATCACCAGGGAGGTTGTGGTGGCACAAGACAGGATTCGGCAATGTTGGGTAAATTATTGGTCGCATACGCCAACCATCCAAACGTAGCAGGAGTAACGGTTTTAAGCCTTGGCTGTCAGCATCTACAGGTAAATGATTTAAAGGATGATGTCAAAAAACTCAACCCGAATTTTGACAA
>JBDTGD010000364.1:0-4681 GCA_039937595.1 Ginsengibacter sp.
CATCCACTTTTATTTCTCCTCCGTAGAGTAAAGTGTCTTTGAACTGATCTTCAAAAAAGACATTTTGTAGTGAAAGCGCAGTGGGGAATTTAATAGTAAGCTTTCCTATTTCTACTTTCGTTTTTAATTTATTTTCCAGGTAGCTTACTACTTTTTTGCGGGCAAAATTTTGGACAAATGAAGTTTGGATTAATATTAAAACGAGGACAATTAAAAGAATAAAGGATGCAACAATCCACGCCAGCACCTTGCCTATCTTCAATAGTAACGGTTTTTTTCTCTTTGTTTCTTCCTTTTTTAATTCCATATCTCTTGTAAAATGGGTATATCTCAAATTACACACCAATTTCTGCAAGATGGGGTAGAATGATTAATTTTCTGAATTATTTTTGGAATTTGAGTAAGTGAGTTTACTGCTATTAAAATTCGAAATTGGATAATTAGTAAAGGGCTTTTTTATAACAGCGTGGCCTCAATTTTTTATACCTAACCCTTCCAAAGCTTCTCTTTTTCTTCTTCTTGAAACTTCAATATTACTTCCATCGTTCATGATAAGATTACTGTTCAGGGCATTATAGCTTTTTACATGCCGCGCATTAATTAAATGAGATTTATGAACCCTGACAAATTGGTGGGGTAATAAAATTTCTTCATAGTCTTTAATCGTTTTTGAAGTGGTAATGGGCGGATGATTTAAAAGATAAAATTTGGTGTAATTACTCATTCCTTCACAACGGATAATATCTTGTGGCAAGAAAAACTCGACACCGTTTAACGTTGGTAATGCTAATTTGTGATAAGTTTTGTTTTGCTGCTGCAAATTGGATAAGAGGTTTTTTACGGTCGCATCTTTCGATTCTGTTGCCACAGCTTTTGCCAGGAACCGGTTAAAAGTTTCCCTAAGATCATTGGCATCAATTGGTTTTAATAAATAATCGAGTGCACTGAATTTGATGGCCTGAATGGCATATTTATCGTAAGCCGTGGTAAATACAATACTGAAAGGAATCTGTGGCAGCGCTTTTAATAATTCAAATCCATTGAGATATGGCATCTCTATATCAAGAAATAAAATATCGGGTTTATATTCAGGAATGATTTGTACCGCTCGTGATGGTAAAGTTTCACATTTCAGCTCGGTAATTTCCGGAATGTGGCGCTTAATCATCAAGTCCAAAAGATTTACCGCTATTGCTTCGTCATCAATAATAAAGGCTTTTATCATGTAGTAAATATAAGAAAGATTGCGAATGTGATTGCGAATGTGAATGTGAGTGTGAGTGGTGAATAGTAATTAGTGACTAGTGAATCGGAATCATTGTCTTGTCGCTTTACTTCTACTTGCTGCCTGTTTTCCCCGTTAATCTTTCACCGGAAGCTGCAACACTACCCTGGTTCCACACACTTCTCCATCCATGTCGGTAATATCATAAACCTCTATAGAAATTTTGCTTTCGAATTGATGTTTCAATACATCAATTTTATCTTTCACTAGTTGCATCCCTTTCGACTCATGATCTAATGCCAGTGGCCTGGCATTTTTAATTTCCTTTGCTTTCCCGCGCCCGATGCCATTATCAGATATTACGCACACGATTGAATCATTATTTTTCAAATGAAAGATAACATCAATTTTTCTCTCGCCCGTTTTATGCATCAGTCCATGCCATATTGCATTTTCCACAAAGGGCTGTATCATCAGGTTAGGAATTTTTATTTCCTCCAGTTCCAAATCATCTTCTATTAAAATTTTGTATTCGAATGAATTTCCAAATCGTGTTTTCTCGACAGACAAGTATAATTCCAACATATTAATTTCTGCGTCGAGCGAAATAAAATTATATTCAGAATACTTAAGTACAAGCCGTATTAATTTTGAAAATTTTGAAAGATATTTATTGGCATTTTCCATCTCGCCTTTTAATATATATTGTTGGATAGAATTTAAACTATTAAATATAAAATGTGGATTCATCTGGCTCCGAAGGGCTGTTAATTTTTCTTCCGCGAGCCTGTTTTTTACATTCAGTATTTCATCTTCATTTCTCTGGATTGCTTCGTCCGCTTTCATTTTTACAATCCTTTCAGCGCAATGAGAAGCAATTGCGGTAAGTATTTGAAGGTGATGATCAGAGTAAAAGTTTTTGTTTTTATTCTCCGAATCTATTACGCCTAGGACTTCTTTATTATAAATGATAGGCACGGCTAATTCTGAAAATCGTTGTTCATCATCTTTTATGTAACGGGCATCTTTGGTGACATCGGCTACTATCTCAGCAATTCCGGTTAAAGCCACGGTACCTGTTATTCCCTGGCCAACAGGAATTTCAATTGCCCCGAGAATAGTATTATCATAATCTTCAATCTCTGTATTGTAAACGCTTTTAGGCCCCAACGCTGCTTTTTGTACAAGAACATTTCTGGCTGGATCCAATAAATAAATTACACAATCTTCAAAATTCAATTTTGAAATGCAGTGCCTTGCTATATTCCATAAAAGGCCATCTATGGAGCCACTGCTGCTCATTAGGGTGGCAAAGTAAGTGGTTACCTGTTCTATTTCCAGGCGGTATTGCAGGTGTTCTGAAATAGATTCCTGGATTTTAATTCTTTCTTCATTTTTTCGCTGGAGATTTTGCCTCCATTTTTTGGTGATAATAAATATTAAAAACAAACCCAATAATACACAGGGAAGTACAAACCACCATCTCATCCAAAAGGGCTCATCAATAACAAAATGATAAGCGATCTGGTGAGTAGTATGTTCACTATCAAGAGATGCCTTTACTTCAAAAGAATAATTGCCCGGTCTCAGATTTTGATATATAGCAATTTCTTTGTTGGTCCTGGGCAGCCATGATGTGTCGGGAAGACCGGTCAGCCGGATAAAATACTTAACGTTTTGGGGATCAGATAAACAGATCGCTTTGTAGTGAAATTCTATGTCGTTTAAAAAATAAGGTAAATGAGTAATTGAATTGCTCTCGTTTTTTTGATAAGAAGCAATTTTTTCAGAAGTATCAGTTAACGAAATATTTGAAAAATTAAGGGTTAATTTTTTATTCATGTAAGCTTTACCGGCATACAATGAAACCAATCCTGAAGAGGTGGCTATCCAAACAGTATCGTGATTATCACAGAAAATCTTCAACGATTCGTAATTCGATGAAAGAAACCCGTCTGATGAAGTATAGTTGGTGACAAAGTAGTTTTCCTTATTTCTTTTGATAGCAGTAATACCTGAATAACTGCCAGCCCAAATATTATTTTCGTTGTCCGTAGTGATATCCAAAAAAATGTCCGACAGTAAACCAGCTTTTACTGTAAATTTCTGTTTAAGCTGAAGCATATCGTTGTTATCAAAGTAGCATTCCCATATTCCATCTCCTTTTGTGGAAAACCAAACTCCCCCGGATTGATCTTTCTTCATGCCGGTGATGTTGATGTTTTTTTCTTCGTTGATAAAGTACCTTTTAAGTGTATCACCTTTTAATAGAAAAACTCCCTGCTGGCCTGTAAGCCATAAAGAATTATCCGGGCCTGCAATACAATTTTTAAAAGTTTCAATATTTTGCCCTGTTGTTTTGTAATGAAAGTTTTTAAAGCGAAAGGAATTTGATTTCGGTTCGTAGGTTATTTTTGAAAAGCCACCGTCACCTCCCGTAAATATATTTTCTTCGTTATCCTCATAAAAAAAATAATTACTATTAGTACTAAGGCCATCCGATTTAGAGTAATGGAATATTTTATTATTTTTCATCAGTGCTATGCCTTCGTAACCAGTACCCATCCATAGCCATCCACGACTATCTTCATAAATGCTTTTTATTTCGGCATGTTGTACAGCCTGCCTGCTACCAAAAATATTTTCAAAAAAAGTTGCTTGCTTTTTATATACTTTACCTCTGTTAGACCCAAAAAGTAATTGATTATTTTTTTGTTGAAATACACTGTAGAGTTCGGGAGCGCTGGTTTCCTTTGGCTGGTAATCAAAGAATATCCGTGGCTTTTGATAGAGAAGATTGTCGTGCATTCCGATCCATAAATTATCTTCATTATCCACGAGTAAACAGGAAATCCAGGCGTTAAGATTTTCGGGTACGGTACTTATTTTTTTTACCTGGCGCGATGAAGAAAAGAATTGAAAAACCCCACCGGAAGTTAAATAATATATCTGACCATTGTGCTTTAGCAGGTCAGCGCTTATATACCTGTCGCTGTAGGATACCTGCTGTACTTCGTTATCTTTAATGCTGTAAATACCACTAAAAACGGACGCGAACAAAATGGAGTCGTTTTCCCCCTGGATCATTCCTGTCACCTCGCCATTATTATTTTCCTGCCTGGAAGATGACCATACCAGTGAAAGTTTTTTATTGACAAAAGAAAACACGCTTCCTTCTGCCGCGAAATAAATGTTGCCGCTTTGGCTGTTAATAATCTTATATACCGGGTAATTTGATGATAAGGTTGCCCATCCAGGCAATAGTAATGGCTTTAAAGAGATTTTTCCCCCCGATAACAATGTTGTTATATTTTTTTTGTCAAGATGCGCAGGTCCTTTTCCTGTGCCGATCCAGATACTTGCATCATCTAATAGACAGAGATCGTAAATGGCAGCAGAAGGGTCTATGAAATTTGCCAGGTACAATTTGCTTTTGCTTAGATAGAACAGGCCACC
>JBDTGD010000365.1:0-2607 GCA_039937595.1 Ginsengibacter sp.
AATTGGCTGGGGTAATGCCGACAGGGCCGGCAAAGTGATGATAGATTCGATGAATAATAATGGTGACCCAAGAATAAGATCGATTTTTGAGCCGGGTGATAGCGCTAAACCGGTCGGAACTTATATAGGTTTAGATCCCTCATTGGATAATACAACCGGAACCAACATTGCAAACAGTGGCGTCCTCGCCCGTTATAACCGTTCTACTTTGTCCCAGAATATTTATATTCCGGGCATGATAATCAATGCTGCTGAAGTCAATTTCCTTTTGTCTGAATATTATTTGAATGCAGGCAATGATGCTTCTGCACAATCAGCCTATGAAGCGGGTATCAATCAATCTATCCAATATTATTATTGGCTGAGAACAATCAGTAATGACGCAACAAATTCGACATCGTTGGTTGCACCTACAACTGCTGAAATAAATGCTTATATAGCCAGCAATGGCATTGCCTGGGCAAACGCAACCTCTGCCGCACAAAAATTGAACAGAATAGCTATTCAGAAATGGATCAATTATAATGTATTGGAACCTGATGAATGCTGGGCTGAAATTAGGAGATTAAAGCTTCCGGCTTTGAATTTTGTAGCTGATAATTCAGGCCTGCAGTCTGTACCTCCCAACAGGTGGGTGATTCCTTCAGATGAAATTACTTATAATAGTGCGAACTATGCGGCAGTAGCGGCAAATGACAAACTAAGCGCCAAGATATTTTGGGATGTTAAGTAAATACTGGAAACACTCAATACTTTATTAGCAATAGCTTTATAATTTTTTCTCATAATCAAGCAAAGATCTCCAACCTCTAAACCGGTTGGTTTTCTTTTTTAGAGTTTTATTTCCTTTGAGCAAATGAAGTATAGTGAATTTCGGATCCATAAAATTTTTAAGATTTATATTTGATGTTGAAAGCGTGCGGTTTTCAATTCTCATATTTATCGTTTGAAAATTCATCAATGAAAAAATTTAATTTATTTACATTAACTATGATGCTGCTTTTCGCAATATTCATTACCGGATTTTGTATGTTTAATAATGTTCACGAAAAGAATTTATATCCGGATCGACAGTTTCAAACGGGAGAAGAATTGGCTAAAATCTATTGTTCCAACTGTCATTTATTCCCTTCGCCATCTTTGCTTGATAAGGCAACCTGGAAAAAAGGTGTTTTACCAAATATGGGTTGGCGACTTGGTATAAGAAAGCCTGGCGACGATCCCTATGCAGATATGGACAAAGATGAAATACAACTTATTCAGGCAGAGAACGTATATCCGATAGAACCTATGATAACTAAAGAAAACTGGCAAAAGATAGTTGACTATTATCTTAAAACGGCGCCTGAAAAACCATTACCACAAAAGGGAGTATTACCGTTCGAAAATGAACTAAAAGGATTTCATGCCGAGGAAGTTTTTATTGGAAATAAAGTAACTCCTAAAACCTGCATGGTAAAATTTGATTCTGCAAGTTCTTTATTATATGTAGGTGATGCCAGCAATGAACTTTATGCAGTGAATAGTGAGCTCCAGGTAGCAAATACCTGGAAAGTGCAAAGCCCGCCGGTAGATATTGATTTCCCGGTTAAGGGAGTTCCCCGCGTTCTTTGCATTGGCTCTATCAGTCCTTCGGATAAAAAAGAAGGAAGTTTATATTCGCTTGACAAGGGCGCTACGGCTTCTATGGAACAGATCCATGATTTTGAAAAGCTTGCCCGTCCCGTTCAGTTTGCGGAAGCAGATTTAAACGGCGATGGGAAAAAGGATTTGATAATTTGTCAATTTGGCAATCACACCGGAAAATTGAGTTGGTTTGATGGAGGTGACCCTGGGAAAGAGCACGTTTTAAAAATTCAGGCCGGTGCCCGAAAGGTGGTTGTAAGAGATATGAATGGAGACGGCAAACCGGATATTGTTGCACTGATGGCACAGGCAAAAGAAGAATTGTTGCTTTTTTTGAATGATGGGAAAGGAAATTTTACTGAAAAAATTATTGCGCGATTTCCGCCCGTATATGGAGTCAGTTATTTTGAGTTGGCAGACTTTAATCACGACGGCCACCCTGATATCCTGTTAACGAACGGCGATAACTGGGACCTATCCCCAATAAAAAAATATTTTCATGGGATTAGAATATTTATGAATGATGGAAAGAATAATTTTAAAGAGAAATTATTCTTTCCATTTTATGGAGCAAGCAAAGCAATGGCGTACGATTTTGATGGGGATGGCGACCTGGATATTGCGGCAATATCATTTTATGATGATCCGGAAAAACCCGAACAATCTTTTATGTACCTGGAAAATCAAGGCAGTTTAAAATTCACCGCTTCTACAACAAAACTGGCTGGAGAAGGCAAATGGCTTACGATGGATATAGGTGATATAGATGGTGATGGGGATGAAGATATATTTCTTGGATCTTACATTTATAGCATGGGGGAGCTTACTAAACTTCTTTATAAAGGAGTTGAAAAATTTCCGCAAATACTTGTTTTAAGAAATGATAAAAACAAGTAGCCTCTCTTTTTATCTATTGTTTTTATTTTGCTTCTAAATCCTGATGTAAACTCAAATCATTTCTAAAAACGCGCACCCTACCAA
>JBDTGD010000366.1:0-2920 GCA_039937595.1 Ginsengibacter sp.
ATTTATCCTTAAACCGGGTAACCCGGAATTATAAACGCCCGCATCATCGCCAGACGGATCAGAGAAGGTCTGAAGTGTGACTCCTTCATTGGTAATTAATTTTAATGACCCGGTCACATATTGGGTACCTGTCGTGATTGGTGCAATAAAATAAACATTAGAAATTGCATTGCCGGAGGGCAAATTTACAAGTGCGTGCACTTCAATTATGTCTCCTGATTCGAGGGTACCTCCGCCGGCATTTCTTGTTACATTTATATAACTGTAGCTAAAATTTACAGTTGGTTGTGAAAAAACCGTTATTGGAATAAATGATGTTCCAAAACTCAGAATTACAAATAGGGTCGCAATAAACAATCTCTTACCGTTTTTTTTTTGGCAAGCCGATAAGTATAAAAATGGTCGTCTATTTTTAAAATATTTTTTTATCATTTATTCGTGTTTTCTTGCAAGTCCGAATTTTTACTATAACGAAACGAATTAATACGCATTTTATTTTACTCATCAAGCCGGTTACTATTATCGAATCATTGAAAGACAGCACGGGGCATAATTCTGGCAGGCTTGCCATTGGAAATGTAAACGGAGCTTCTTATTTATTTTATACTGTTGGAGATACGGACCCCGGTCAATTTAAAAATTTGACGAGGAAAAATTATGCACAAACAATCGATAGTCTTGAAGGAAAAGTGCAGGAAAATTATAGTCAATTAAATATTGTTTAATGCGGCCAACAGCAAACAAACAATTTTAAGAGATTTTGAATCAGTTATTAATATTTGATGTTTCCCACCATATTTGCGGGATTCACCCATTCATCAAATTGCTCAGGAGTGACATATCCTAATTTTACTGCCATCTCCTTCAATGTTGTATTTTCTTTATGCGCTTTTTGTGCGATTTCAGCGGCCTTATAATATCCAATTTTTGTATTAAGCGCTGTTACCAGCATTAAAGAATTGTCAACATGCTTTTTAATATTTGCTTTAATAGGTTCAATTCCTTTTGCACAATGTTCATTGAAACTTTTGCATCCATCTCCTATCAAACGGGCGCTATGCAAAAAATTATAGATTATCACGGGCTTGAATACGTTCAGCTCGAACTGGCCTGTAGCGCCGCCAATACTAATGGCTACATCGTTTCCCATTACCTGGGCTGATATCATTGTAACGGCTTCACATTGTGTTGGATTTACCTTTCCCGGCATGATGGAAGATCCGGGTTCATTTTCCGGAATACTGATTTCTCCGATTCCGCTTCGTGGGCCTGAAGAAAGCATCCTGATGTCATTGGCAATTTTCATAAGGCTCACAGCAACCGTTTTCAAAGCGCCGTGTGCTTCTACAATAGCATCATGTGCCGCAAGAGATTCAAATTTATTTTTTGCAGTGATAAAAGGAAGTCCGGTAAGCTCCGCTATGGTCTCCGCCACATTTACGGCATACCCGGGAGGCGTATTAATTCCTGTGCCAACTGCGGTACCACCCAGCGCCAGTTCACTTAAATGGGGAAGTGTATTTTTAATAGCCTTAATTCCATGTTCTAACTGTGATGCATACCCGCTAAATTCCTGGCCCAGCGTTAAAGGCGTGGCATCCATAAAATGAGTGCGCCCGATTTTTACGATATGCATAAATTCTTCGGATTTTTTATCCAAAGTGTTTTTAAGTTCCTCCAGGGCAGGCAACGTAAGATCATGTAAAATTTTATAAGCCGCAATGTGCATTGCTGTAGGAAAAGTATCGTTACTTGACTGTGATTTATTTACGTCATCATTAGGATGAAGCACCTTTTCTTTATCTGTTAACTTACCACCATTCAACACGTGTCCACGAAAGGCAATCACTTCATTTACATTCATATTACTTTGTGTTCCGCTTCCTGTTTGCCAAACTACCAAAGGAAATTCATTATTCAATTTTCCTCCGAGGATTTCATTACATACTTTGCTGATCAATTCTAATTTTTCTTTCGATAAAACACCCGCGTCAAAGTTGGTAATAGCGGCCGCCTTTTTTAAATAGGCAAATGCCTGTATTATTTCTTTTGGCATCTTATTGATGTCCTGTGCTATTTGAAAGTTATCAATACTGCGTTTGGTTTGTGCGCCGTAGTAGGCATCAGCAGGAACTTTTACTTCGCCCATGGTGTCTTTTTCAGTTCTGTAGCTCATGATCTTTTTATTAAAATTTTAAAATCCTTCTGCAAATTTACTTCAATGTGAGGCACGAAAAAATAGAAGATGATTACATCCGAAAAATATCATCTACTATAGTGAAAGAACAAATAATTAACATTTCCGTTTTAATATTTATCTATCAGTTTCCTTTAAAAACCGGCTTTCTTTTTTCTAAAAATGCTGAGATTCCTTCTTTTTTATCATTTCCTGAAAATACCTCTCCAAAAAGCTTTACTTCTTCTTTATACCCGTTTTTATCAAAATGAAAATAGGAATTTACGGCAGCAATTACTTTAGATATAGCCACCGGTGATTTAGTCAGTATCAAGCTTAAAATTTCTTTTGTTTTGGGAATTAGATTTTCAATTGTTTCAACATAATTTACGAGCCCCAGTGATTTGGCTTCGTCAGCATTAATCATGCCTCCGGTCATCATCAGCTCCATTGCTTTTCCTTTGCCAACAAGCATGGTTAGCCGCTGTGTGCCGCCATATCCCGGAATGATTCCGAGGTTTACTTCCGGCTGGCCGAATTTAGCATTGACGCTTGCCAATCTTAAATGACACGCCATCGCCAGTTCGCAACCTCCTCCCAGCGCAAAACCATTGACGGCAGCTATTACAGGCTTCGGACAATTTTCAATTTTAAAAAAAATATCCTGGCCTTTTTGCGCCAGCATCATGCCTTCATCGTTTTTAGCAGCAACAAATTCAGCAATATCAGCTCCTGCCACAAAAG
>JBDTGD010000367.1:0-4232 GCA_039937595.1 Ginsengibacter sp.
CAGGGCATTCAACTTTCTTAATCTGAATTAAATTTAAATAATGAGGATTCGATTACATGTCATATTATTCTTCCTCTTTACATCTTTAATAAATTTTGTGAATGCCCAACAACAAATATTTAAAAACTATACAGTAAACGATGGCCTCATCTCCAATGATATCAGAAGAATCTTCCAGGATTCAAAAGGTTTTTTGTGGATAGGCACCATGGAGGGCTTAAGTAAATATGACGGGAATACATTTACAAATTTTACAAAACTCAAAGGGCTGTCGCATAGTGTGGTGAATGACTTTTATGAATCGGAAAATGGCAGACTGTTTGTAGCCCTTAATAACGGCATCATTGATGAAATAACAGACGATAAGATCATTCCTGGTAATTCCAATGCATTAGTTACAGTAAATCGTTTTTTAAAAACACCATGGAAAGAAGTTGTAGCACTTACGGACAGCAATGGCATTCAGAATTTCAGAGATAGCAAACTTATAAAGCCCCGTCAAGACCTTTCTGACGCCACTTTCTTTGATGTTGTAATATTATCTGACACTTCTTTAGCTGTTACAGACAATACCTTTTTAAAAGTGTTCAACAAAAGCTTTAAACTAATTTCAGAAGTAAAAATAACTGGTGACATTTTTTCAGAAATAAAATGCTATAAGGATTCCAAGGGGAGGCTTTGGGCAATGCCTTCATCCGGAATTAAATTAATTCAATTTGTACCTGGTTCAAATCCACATCTATTGAATGCTGATTTACCCGAACCCTTTGAATTCATAAACCAATATAAAATTAATGATATTTTTGAAGACGAGCAAGGAAATATGTGGTTTGCGACTTCAGCAGGAATTGTAAAAATAAATATTGGTGGTTCTCATCAAATTTTTACTGTAAAGGATGGTCTCACATCGAATATTATTACAACCATCTTCCAGGATAAGGAGAAAAATATTTGGTTTGGGTCCGCCGTAGGTCTTTCTAAACTAGTAACCAAATCAGGAATTACGTTATATCCAATAGAAAACGGAGTTAGGTCAAGCGACCATCAGTTTCTTATGTATCCTTTTAAGAAAGGACATTTTTTAGTAAGTACATCCCAGGGAACAAAAGATTTTGATAAGTTAACAGGAATTTTTTCTTCAGCTTTTAAAAACAATGATGACTTCTTTTATACTGCTGTGCCAAATACCAATCCGGTAATAATAACCGGAGTGTATAAGACTATAATGTTAGATACGCCTTTATTACAATCCCATATCATTACCGCACTTTCTTATCCTTTTGCAGCAAGAATCATAGTGAGTGATAAAGTAGGAAATAGTTTTGTACATAATTTCCATAGCTTATTTTTTAATTCAGGGAAAGGCCCGTACAAATTTTTTGATGAACGCATAACCAGTTTACTAATTGACAGAGCGAATAATTTATGGGCGGGTACCTGGGCTAATGGCCTTGTTCGATTTAGATATAAGGTAGTAAACGAAAACATTCAAATACTGGAAAAAAAACATTTTTTAGATAAGGAAGGTATTCGCTCTTTGTATGAAGATGCAAATGGCAACATATGGGCAGGGAGCCGTTACGACGGGGTTTTCCGCCTGGTAAAAAATGATAAAGACAGTTTTAGTATTTTAAATTTAAATCAAACGGATGGGCTTACATCTAATTTTATAAAAAGTATTAGAGAGGATGCAAATGGAAATTTCTGGATTGCATTTTCGCAGGGGATTGATAAACTGGTACCCAAAAATAGCAAGTTCCGCATTTTTAATTTTAGCAGAGTTAATAATTTCTTTACCAGTGTTATTGGCATGGAAATAGATGAAGATAATCTTCTGTGGCTGGCAACAGGAGAAGGTATCGTAAGAATACGGGACGGCGAACTGGAAAAGTCACCACCATTACCCGTTTACATAACTAAAATATATTCTTCTGATACGACCTGGCCGCTTCACTCGAATAAATTAAAATTTAATTATCGTCAGAAGGATTTTCAATTTGAATATTCATCACCCTCGTACATTAATGAAAAACAAATTCTGTATAGTTACCGCTTAATTGGTAAGGATGACCTGTCATGGTCTGAAGCAAGCAATCATCATACTGTTTCTTTTGCAGACCTGCAACCGGGAAAATATCAATTCCATGTAAAGTCTTTAGGATGGAACGGCGCCTGGGGCCAACCTGCAATTTTTGATTTTGTGATTACTCCCCCATTTTGGAAAACGTGGTGGTTTATTTCCTTAATAGCGCTGTGCATCGCCTCCCTCATTTATCTTTTTGTAAAATGGCGGGTTAAAAATGTAAGGGCTGTAGAGGCAGAAAAATTAAAGTTGCAACAACTAAATGCCGAACAATATAAAAATGAGCTTGAGCTGGAACAGATCATCAATTATTTTTCTACCTCTTTAATTGATAAAAACACAGTTGATGATGTATTGTGGGATGTGGCAAAAAACCTGATCGGCAAGCTTGGCTTCGCAGACTGCATGATTTATTTATGGAATCACGACAAAACAAAAATGATACAGAAAGCGGGTTTCGGACCAAAAGGAACTATCGAAGAAATTAGCAAACAACATTTTGATGTGTTGCCAGGACAGGGAGTGGTGGGTTATGTAATTCAAACAAAAGAAACGGTACTTATAACTGACACTTCAAAAGATCCAAGATACAGACCTGATGAAATGATTCGTTCGAGTGAGATAGCCGTTCCGGTAATTTATAATAACGAGTTGATAGGAGTAATAGATAGCGAGCATCCTCAAAAAAGCTTTTTCACGTCCCGCCATTTGCATATAATGAATACTATAGCTGCATTAATTGCCAATAAAATAAAATCATTTGAGGCGGAACAATCGTTAATGCGATCGCGTATAGAAATATACAGCATGAATGATCAACTCTCAAAAGCAAAGCTGGAAGCGCTTCGTAGCCAGATGAATCCGCATTTTATTTTTAATTGTATCAACAGCATAGATGGGCTTATTCAAAGCAATGATAAATATTATGCCACCGTTTATTTAAACAAATTTGCCAAACTCCTTCGGAATATTTTAGATAGCTCTAAACAGAATACGATATCACTTTCCAAGGACCTGGAAACTTTACAATTGTACATTGAACTGGAAAAATTTCGGCATGAAAATAAATTTGTAGCCGCCATTGAAGCCGATGAGGAATTGTTACAGGATGATTATAAAGTGCCACCACTTATCGTACAACCTTTTGTGGAAAATGCGATATTGCACGGCCTGCGATACCGTAAGGATAATGGCGGCCGGTTACATATCAAAGTAAACAGGGAGTTAAATTATATTAAATATATCATCGTTGATAATGGGATTGGTAGAAATACAAATAATAAAAACGTCCAAAAAGATAAAATTTCCTATGGTATAAATATGACCAACGAAAGAGTGAAGCTTTTTAATAATGAAGAAAAGGCATCAGTAGAAATTATTGATTTATTCGAAACCGGCAAACCCGCTGGAACGCGGGTTGAGGTATCATTAAAAATTGAAGATTGAAAACAGCTATTATTATAGATGACGAACTGAAAGGACGTATTGCCCTAAGTCAAAAATTACATGACTATTGTAGTGACGTGCGGCTGATAGGCGAAGCGGAAAATGGCGAAGAAGGAATCAAGCTTATTGAAAAAATAAAACCGGATATTGTGTTCCTGGACATTGAAATGCCAAGGATGAATGGTTTCGATATGTTGCTCAGACTTCCTCAAAAAAACTTTGACCTCATTTTCACAACTGCTTATGACCAGTATGCTATTAAAGCTATAAAATACGCGGCTTTTGATTATTTGCTAAAACCGATAGACATCGAAGAATTAAAACTGGCCGTGTCAAAAAGTAATAATCTTCAAAATAGAAATACTGAGAAAAAGCTGGAAGTACTTGATCAAAATCTTCATGGTAAATCCAATTTAAATAAGATTGCTATTTCTTCAATGGATGGCTTGTTATTTTTCAATATCACAGACATTGTACATCTTGAAGCCAGTAATAATTACACCTCCATTTATTTTATTAATCATCCCAAACTTGTAGCAAGCAAAACGCTTAAAGACTTTGAAGACCTGCTTCCCCCGGATATCTTTTTTCGTACCCATCATTCTCATCTGATCAATCTGAATTATATCAAACGGTACATCAAAGGCGACGGCGGCCAGATAGAAATGCATGATGGTACATACATAGATGTATCCAGGAGAAA
>JBDTGD010000368.1:0-5782 GCA_039937595.1 Ginsengibacter sp.
AAAAATTAATTGTTCAACTTACAGAAATGATGGCGCCTATGGCCGAAGGTTTAGAGAATCGACCTTTTTCTGTGATTGATGCCGGTTGGTTTATAGCGGCGCCTTCCTCACCAAACGATACGAGTGGCTGGGGCGACAGGATGGATCAGCCTAATGCCAAATTCGGAGACATGAGCAGGGTTGCTGATAAAATCAAAAAGGCCGGAATGCGCCCCGGCCTGTGGACACGACCACTTTGCGGAAGTTACAAGGACCCGAAATCGATCATGCTGCCGCTTATAAAAGGAAGAGAAGAAAATTATCCAATCCTTGATCCCTCCATTATGGAAAATTTAGAAAGGGTAAAAAGTTATTTTAAACTTTATAATACCTGGGGCTACGACCTGGTAAAATTCGATTATACTTCTGCTGATATTTTCGGAAAATGGGGATTTGAAATGTTGAAGGATAAAAGTATGAGCAGCCCTGGTTGGCAAATGCATGATAACACAAAAACAAACGCCGAAATAGTGCTTAATCTTTATAAAACCATTCGTGAAGCTGCGGGAGAAACTTACATAATAGGTTGTAATACTTTTAGTCAATTATCGGCCGGCCTTTTTGAATTGAACAGAATCGGCGACGATACTTCTGGAAATGAATGGGACAGAACACGTAAAATGGGTGTAAACACATTGGCTTTTCGCGGCGCTCAACAAGGCGCATTTTATGCGGTAGATCCCGATTGTGTAGGACTCACCACAAAAATACCCTGGAATAAAAACAAGCAATGGATGGAATTAGTTGCCAAAAGTGGAACAACACTTTTCATTTCTGCCCAACCTGAAGCAACAGGCCCGGAACAAAAAACTTTTATCAAAGAATGCTTCCGCCTGGCTTCTCAAAATCTACCTTTAGGAGAACCTTTGGATTGGATGGAAAATCCAGTCCCCAAAAAATGGAAACTAAACGGAGAGATTATGAACTTTGATTGGGTTTGAAAACAGGACTTTTCCGGAAGTATCTGTGAACGTAAAAATCTCGTGTATCAACTTTATTAATAGCATGCATGAATTCAAATAATGATGCATAGTAAACCAACAAATAATTCAGATTCTTGTTTTGACAACACTCTATATATACCCGTAAATACTTTTGTATTCAATTTCAATAATAATAATGAATGCCCCTAATTAAAATCCGGGAGAAGAAGTTGTCTGAAAATAAGATGATCCAAAAATACACAAGCTGCCGGCTCAGGGCAGCTTGTGTATTGAGATCCATTTATGATTGACTATTGTACACTCGCATTTTTATCCGGCCACACTGATTCACAGGTAAAGGTTACCTGCAGTACCTCACCGGTTCCGGGTGCGCCTATACCATTGTTCGAAATATACAATTTGCCATCCGGGCCAAACGTCATGGCTGTTGGCAGGTTTAGACCAGAGACAACAACATGCTTTGATCCATCAAGGTCTAATCTGACAACGTTTCCTAATCCCGGTGTTGGGCCAGGTGCGCCAACTGTATTTTCAAGAATATACAACCGGTCATGATTGTCAAATGCCAGGCCGAGAATGGTAGAGAATCCAGTGGCAAGAACTTTTATTTGTCCGCTGGGAGAAATCATGTAAACATTTGATTTCCCCATTATCGGGAAGGTCCCCAGGTTACCAACAAAGAAATACCCTTTATGCCAGGCAAGTGCTGTGGGTACGATATGACCCTGAGTTGCTGAAATGTCCACTACTCTTTTGATATTTCCATTAGGCGAAATTTCATCTAAAACTCCTGAGTTTGCTTCAACGATATAAAATTTATTATTAACATTAATCATGCTCCAGGGATTTCCGTCAGGTGTATAATCAGCAGGGTCATAATTTACTCCTGGGTGAGCCAAAATGAACTGGCTATAATTGGCAGCCAGCGTCCATGATCCGCCACCTTTTGATTTAATAAGCCCATTTGGAACGTCAGGTACGCCGTGTGAACACCCACCTCCTGCGATTAACCCGTATAAGGTATTACCGATAAAAGCAACATCTGCCATGCCAGTCACTCCGCTACCCGTTTTAGCACCCGCAGTACAAGATGGAAGATAATTAACAAAAGTAGAACGCGCCCCTTGCCAGTCAACCCTGGAAATACGACTGGTCGAATCGTTGCCCATATAGGGGCCTACTGGAGCCGGTGCCTGCTGGCAACCGGTTGAAAAATGGTTGCCACCGGTACCTCCTTCAGCAACATATAAATATCCATCCGGGCCAAACTTTAATCCTCTTGGATTATTAAAGCCTGTAGCAAATACTTTGCTCGTGGTAACAGTGGCGTCACCCTTACATTCTGGGGTATAATAATCCCTTTTACAGGACGAGAGTAAAAGCATATTTCCCAAGATGAATGCGAATAAAAATAAAAGTCTTCTTTTCATGATTGAAAGTTTTAATTTTTAATAAATAAAGATGATAATTACAATTAATGATAATCAAGGCGGTAAACACTTCTGCAATTTCAAAACGGTAAAATTTTACCGTTTCAATTTTGAAGTCGGAGATTGAATTGAATCTGTATTCGCTATCTGCGAGCTCTACACAATAGTTTGCTACATTTTTATGAGGGCAATTTAATTTTGTGTGTTTGATTGTGAAATACCTATTTATAGGTAGTTTTACATTCCCAGATTAAATTATCACACACTGCGATTTTATACGTCGTCTTAAAAAAAGCAGACGTAATACACGAAATCTTATCCCTTGGGAAGCAAAGTATTGAACACGTCGAATACATTTTTTTACAATTAAATATTGTTTATGCTGGCAGAAATGTTCAATCATGAATTCAATAAAATGTTTAAAGGGTTTACAAATGAATCCGCTCCCAATCTTTATAATTTCGAATTTGACCCTTATAAAAAACTTGGGGACTTTCTTCTTCCAGGTGATTCTTATTTTTTTGTTCTTAACCATCATACATTAGAATTCGAAATGGTGAGCAAAAGTGTAAAAGATATAATGGGCTACGAATTAACAGAAGTAAGTATTCCTTTTTTGAACGGAAAAATACATCCTGAAGATTTGTCGTGGTTTTTAACTTTTGGAGAAATTATTATCAGATTTTTTTCTCAATTACCATTGGAGAAATTAATGAAATATAAAGTGAGGTATGATATCAGGCTAAGAAAAACTAATGGGGATTACCTACGCATATTGTACCAGGGAATTTTGATTGAACATGATAATAAAGGAAATTTTCTCAGGACATTAAATGTACATTCTGATATAAGTTATTTAAAGCATGACGGCAAGCCAACGCTTTCTATGATAGGTATGGATGGGGAACCTTCTTACATTAACATAGGTCCAGATAATTTGTTTAAGGAAAGCAATGATGATTTATCAAAACGAGAAAAGCAAATATTGATACTTTTAATTGATGGAAGACTCAGTAAGGAAATTGGAAGCTTTTTACATATCAGCAAACAGACGGTAGATACCCATCGAAAAAACATGCTACACAAAAAACACCTTAGTAACACAAGCGAACTGGTAGGAAAGGCTATCAGGTTTGGATGGGTATAGAGAAAAAACATCTTTGATGATACCTGGTTTTCCCAGTCGGATTATTATAAGAAAAAGGCTTCTCGAGAGAAGAAAATTTGATTGAATTTGCCTTTCATACGATAAGCTGGTCTGTTTACCGGAATCATATTTTTAAGATAATGTGTGGCACAATCATAGCTAACGATCATGGCTAAACGAAAACTTGCACCATTGAAGAAAATGGCAAATGGCAAGATCAAATTTTTCATTGAAAATATTATGGACGATGAAGTTTAGATTTCAGGAGGAAATAATTACTTTTTTGAAAACCAAAATAACTATCAGAATGCGCAATCGCTTAGTCGTCCGCTTTCAACTTTTTTTGCAAGATTTCCAATTCACTTCTCCTGTTTTTGTAGATGCTATGTTCCCACCGCGTAGCAATAGCAGCAAAAGCAAAAAAGATGGCTAAAACCACAATTACCCAAATTGGTTTTCCACTGTCCCAAAGCCATAGAAGACATAATCCACCGATAGGCAAAATATTCCAGCGCCCAACCTGGGAGAGCCGCACCTGGTAGGTTGCCAGGGAAATAGCATGAGAAAGGTCACCGAGAATAGACCGGTCGAATTGATGACTGCTATTTATTCTGCGGACTCTGCTCACTAACATATATAAGGCAGTTAACAACATCCATGCAGCCAGGAGGTACCTGTATATATCCAGGCCTTGCTTTGAAAAATTTAAACAAAGTATCAATATTCCCGCACCTGCATTTACAATCATTAACAGTAACTCACTTGTATTGGTAATGTGGTAGCCCGTTTTCTTTTTTGATAAAATACGATTGTGCAATGCATTTTCATTGATAGCGTAGAGCGGCTCATTATTTTGTGAGTCCCATATTTTTTTCATTTCATTAAATTCCATGGTGATTTTATTTTTTTGATTTTGTGATAAGGTATTTTTTTATCCTGTTGATCTTGACGCCAACATTCGATTCGGTGATGCCTGCTATGGCGGCCATTTCTTTGTAGCTAAAACCATCCAATAGTAACAAGATAAGGGAGCGGTCAATTTCATCCAGTTGATGAATCTCTTCGTATAGCCATGCCAATCGTTCATCCACTTTAATTCCGCTATCCTCTATAACGAATTCTATATTTTCAATAGGATCAGCCCGGGAATGTTTTTGTTCTTTTCTTACCCATTTGATGGCGGTATTAAGTGCTATGCGATAAATCCATGTACTCACGGATGACTCCTGCCTGAAGGTTGGAATAGAATGCCATAATTGAATCGTTATTTCCTGGAAAAGATCGTTCTGATCCATGGAGGATAATGCATAAGCCCTCACTACTTTAAAGACTAAGGCTTTATATTGATGGAGCCAACTTTCAAAAATTTCCTTCTGTTTATTTTTAGTCACTGCAACGATTTGTTTTCTTTATTAGTACCAATAAAGGAGTAAATTCTTACAAGATGAAAAAGATTAATCAAAGTAGGCAAAAAGAACTTGCACCATCAAAACTTTTTGCAGGGCCTTTTAAAAAAGGAAAATCAGGTTTATTTTCAGGAAAGAAAGCTGATCTTAGCCCGGAAGTTTTTGTTTTGTATAGCAAGAAACATGGCTTGGGTTTTTGACCAAGTATCTGGACGTAGCGTCCTAGATGGATGAGTATCGAGACCAAGTCAAGCCCATGGCGATCAAGAAGGAAGGGGAGCGAAGCACGAAAAGCAAGTAGTGTTTTTTGAGCGCATATTATTGCGAAGAGAACCGAAGTAATAATTAAAAAGTGCGCTGGTGGCTGTTTTGTTAGAGCGGTAGGCAAATTAGATTAGCCCGGAATTTTTATTTCCCTTATAAGCTTCAGCCCTTTACCCGGCAATGTGCTAATCGGCCTTTAAGAAAACTTGAAATTCAGATCCTTTGTCCAACTGGCTTTTCACCAAAACCTTTCCTCCTGCATTACTAACAATTTCTTTTACTAAATATAATCCTATGCCTGAACCTTCAATGGCGTTTTCTAATCTGTAATATTTTGAAAATATTGCTTCTAAGTTATTTTCGGCAATACCTATACCATTATCTTTTACTGATATGACTATAAAGTCACCTTCCTTGTTAGTAGAAACAACAATTTTAGGTTGTCGTTCTTCGGACTTAAATTTTATGGCATTATTAATCAAGTTATAAATAATGGTTCTTAATTTCCTTCGGGAGAAGGTGATTTGAGAGAAGTTAATTTCACTTATGATT
>JBDTGD010000369.1:0-3700 GCA_039937595.1 Ginsengibacter sp.
TTAGCTTGGAAACAATGTCTTTTGAATCATGATATCCGGGGTCACGCGCCTTTTTTAGATTATACAAACTTTGATAATCTTTGTCTTCAAAGCGAACAGATTGCAGATGCGTGGTAAATATTCTGAAAGTATCTTTTCCATTATTGATATCGATAAAAATAAGATGCTCAGCCTGCGTATGTCTACCATAGCTGGATATGTCCGAATTAATAATAGGATATTTTGAAAAAATAATCACGCCTTTTGTTATTCGTTTGGAAGTAGTATCAGTAGGCGCCGAAAGATAATAAGGGAAACCTAACTTTTTAATTACAAAAACAATTGAACCGGAATCAGCAACGTTTTTAAGGTCCGCGTATTCTTCGAAACAAAGTACATCCGCGTTCTGCTCTTTTATCAGATCCATCATTTCCGGCATATAACTGTCTTTCTTCCAATCAATTCTACCAAAATCATTGTCCCAGCTTTCCACATTCCAATGAAGAATCCGAAGCGTATTTTCCTTTCTTGACAAATCGAATTGTTGAGGTAAGTGAAATGAAAAAACAGCAGTAATTTGTTGGAAGCCAATAAGAATGACGATCACGGACACCCACACCCAATTTGATTTTAATGCAGCCCAGAAAAAAACAAACAAAACTAATGCTAACAAAAGCAAGGGAAATGCTAACCCTGGTAATGCAAAATACCATTCGGTACCCGTATTAACAAACGGTACCATGCAAACGAACAAATACGTAATCAGTACGAAAACATTAATTAAGACAAGAATTTTCCTATAAAAAGGTCGCCTGTAATCAAACATATAAAAATTAATTCCCTTAAAAGGAAGGATAAAAATACAGGACGAAAAGTGAATAAGATACTAATTTTCAGATATTTTTTTAGCGGGACTTTTGAATTGATATATAACATCGACAGTAAAGCAATAAATATTGAAGATTTTAAATTCGCGCAGACGATTTTGTGACATATTTTTTATTTCAAATTTTATATAATTCATTTGTTATCTTCCACGTGGCATAAGTAAAATAATGATAGCATTTATACGGAAAATTTTAAAGAGATCCTTTGACAGGATCGCGAATGAAAAAATTAAGTATAACTTTTTGCAAGCAGTACCTTTCTGGATTGCATCTTTAATTGCGGGGCTTATGGCAGTGTCTTATTCCCGCGCGTTTGCCTTTCTTGAGTCCAAAACCTTTTATATCATCCACAACCATGGCTGGTTCATTTTTATTTTATCACCAGTATGTTTTATTGCAGCCTGGTGGCTGGTGGTAAGATTTGCTCCTTATGCCAGAACCAGCGGGATTCCCCAGGTAATGGCCGCCGTTGAATTTGCTACTACCAACTATGATAAAAAAATAAAGAAGCTGCTAAGCCTTAAAGTATTTTTTATAAAATTGATCTCAGGGCTTTTAATGATTTTTGGAGGAGGCGCTGTCGGCAAAGAAGGGCCTACGATTCAAATGTCAGGTATCATTTTCAGAAAAATAAATGAATGGCTGCCGAAATGGTGGCCACCTGTCTCAAGGAGTAATATGATCACGGCCGGAGCGGCCGCAGGACTTGCTGCTGCATTCAACACGCCATTGGGAGGCGTGGTTTTTGCCATAGAAGAGCTTACCAAAACGCATTTGAGTTATTTTAAAACGGCGTTGTTTACAGCAGTAATTATTGCAGGACTTACCGCCCAGGCAATCTTAGGTCCTTATTTATATTTAGGCTTTCCCGATGTGTCGGGAGTTTCCAGCTCCATTTTTTTTGCAGTAATAATTGTTGCGATGGTTTCAGGATTGATAGGAGGCTATATGTCAAAAATTATTTTAGGGCTTTTTCGCTGGAGAAGGAGTTTTAAGTTTCGTTACCAGCATTTGATTTATATTTTCGTTTGTGCTATTCTTACTGCTGCCATCGCTTTTTTCATTGATCCCCGTATTCTCGGTTCAGGCAAAGAAATCATGCTTACCACCTTATTTACTTCTGACAAATATGTGCGATGGTACACTTCCATTTTCAGAGTTTTAGGACCTGTGTTAAGTTTTACCACGGGGGCTTCCGCAGGAATTTTTGCGCCATCACTAGGCGCGGGTGCCAGCATTGGATCTTTTATGGCAGGCTTGTTTCACGCTTCCGAATCTAACGCCAATATACTGATACTATGTGGCATGGTGGGTTTTCTTACGGGTGTAACGCGGACTCCATTTACGTCTGCTATTCTTGTACTTGAAATGACCGATAGGAACAGTGTTATTTTTTACCTGATGATTGCAGGCCTTTTATCAAGCCTGGTTTCTTTGACTGTTGACAAACATTCATTGTACGACCACTTAAAAGTGCAAAGCATCCACGACCTGACTCATGAAAAAGAAGATGAGGAAGAGATAAAGAACCAGGATAAAGAAACTTAGCAAAAATGATCAGAACTGCATGACCGGGACGATCAGAAATTCCAACCAATTATGAAAAAAATACGATCGCAAAAAGCTACCCGTGTACGTTTCTCCATTCTCGCAGCGATATTTATAAACGTGGTTATCAATTATATGGACCGTAGTAACATCTCTGTGGCAGCGCCAATGATCACAGAAGAATTTCATTTATCTACGATAGAACTTGGATATATATTTTCTGCATTCGGGTGGACTTATGCTCTACTGCAAATACCAGGCGGTATTCTTACAGATCGCTTCGGGCCGCGAATTATTTATGCTTTCAGTTTGATACTTTGGTCTATTGTAACTCTGGCACAAGGCTTCGCTAAAGGCTTTGCCTCTTTATTTGGTTTGCGCATGGCCATTGGTGTGTTTGAAGCACCGTCTTATCCAACCAATAACAGGATTGTAACGAGTTGGTTTCCAGATAAGGAACGAGCATCAGCGATTGGCATTTACACGTCCGGGCAATTTATCGGGCTAGCCTTTCTCACCCCGGCTCTCATAGCATTGGAGCATTATGCAGGGTGGCAGGGCTTGTTTATTATCACAGGTGTCATGGGTATTTTATGGGGCGTTGCCTGGTATTTCTTTTATCGCGACCCCGCAGATTCTTCGCGTGCCAATGAAGCGGAATTAAATTATATAGAAGAAGGCGGCGGATTGATCGACAGAAAAAATACCTTACAAAAAGGGGAGCAGAAAGGATTCCAGTGGAACGATTTAAAAGAAGTTTTGCGTCATAAAAAATTATGGGGTATTTATCTCGGACAGTTTGCTGTTGGTTCTACGCTTTGGTTTTTTCTTACCTGGTTTCCTACCTACCTGATAAAATACAGGCACATTGATTTTATTAAATCGGGCCTCCTGGCTTCGCTTCCTTTTCTTTCTGCTTTTGCAGGAATTTTACTGGCAGGATTTTTATCAGATTATTTGATCAGGAAAGGCGCTTCTATGAGTGTTGCCCGTAAAACACCTATCATCATTGGACTTTTGCTTACGATGAGCATTATCGGCGCAAACTATGTAAACAGCCCCGGGCTGATTATTCTATTTATGTGTATCGCATTTTTTGGGAATGGCTTTGCTTCCATCACCTGGGTTTTTGTATCTACTTTAGCGCCTAAACATTTGTTAGGATTAACAGGCGGTGTGTTTAATTTTATTGGTGGCCTCGCAGGAATTATTATACCCGCCACGATTGGCTATATTGTGACTGACAACAATTTTACCCCGGCAATTATTCTAATTGGTGTGATTGG
>JBDTGD010000370.1:0-6753 GCA_039937595.1 Ginsengibacter sp.
ATGGTTATAAAAAGCTTTTTGAAGATCCCAATCTCCTTGAGAATACAAAAGACATGAAACCTTTTGAAATAGCTTTTTTGACTTGTATGAATCAGCAAAACAGCATCGTAGTGCGGGGTCTGAATGCGGAAACACTTACTATGATAAGAACGCGTTTTATCCTGGATTGGGACAAGAGTTACGCGGATAAATTCCCTTTCAAACTTTTTCAGCTACAAGAGCAATTACTCCAGGAAGGCTTATTCACAGCCTATAACGAATGGATATTCGGCGCATCGCAAAATCTTGCGGCCTATCAAAACTGGACCGGTACTCATTCTACCGAATACGAAGCATTTAATAATTATCAAAAAACGCACGTTTTTAAAATGCCGTCCGGTCAATATTATCATTAATTATTTCTCTCCCAAAATTTGAAAAATATTTTTCGCAAGTATTTTATTTATTTAATTGCTTAATTTAGAAGTTGGTGCTGATAGAATGCATTTCAAAATGTGGCGGCTGGTGAGGACACCAACCCGGCGCGCCTCGCCGTCAACGTCGATGCAACCATTTTGAAATGCACTCTGCTGATAAACCATTGATTCCTTGTTATTCATAAATTGAAAAATATCATGACTACGCCAACTCGTTTATTTGATTGTATTGATATTCTATTAAAAAATGGCCCGGACAAAACCATGCTGGCGGGAAAGCAAAATGGAAAGTGGCACGAATACTCCAGGCAGGAAGTCACAGACATCGTTAATCAGCTAAGCGCGGGTTTGCTTGTCGAAGGAATGGGCCCCGCAGATTTTACCGTAGAAGGCAGGGATAAAATAGCAGTGATATCTAAGAACCGGCCTGAGTGGGTAATTCTCGACCTGGCGGCACAACAAATAGGCGCGGTATTAATCCCCGTTTATCCCACTATCGGCGAACATGATCTTGAATTTATTTTGAAAGATTCTGATGTTAAATTAATATTTGTCAACGACAAGGATTTATTAGAGAAAACAAGGCGCATTCAACCAAATCTTACACATCTGAAGAAAATTATTTCGTTCGAAAAAATAGAGGGAGAGGTGTTTTGGAAAGATATGCTTAAGCCGGTAACGGAAGATATCCTGGTAGAAATACACTCCATTTCAGACAAGATAAAATACGAAGATCTCGCTACCATCATTTATACATCCGGAACTACCGGAACGCCAAAAGGCGTAATGCTTTCCCATAAAAATATTTTAAGCAATGTAATAGATAGTATGCCTTGTTTCCCTCCGGGAGACAATTTTAAGGCATTAAGTTTTCTTCCATTGAATCATATTTTTGAAAGAATGGTTAGTTTTCTTTATCTCTTTAAAGGCACCTCAATTTATTTTGCGGAGAGCCTGGAAACCATTCCCGAAAATCTAAAAGAGATTACTCCGGATATGTTTACAACGGTACCCCGCCTGCTCGAAAAAGTATATGAGAAAATAATGCAGAAAGGCGAAGAGCTTAAAGGTATCAAAAGAAAATTATTTTTTTGGGCCCATGGCTTAGCCACCCGGTTCGAGATCAATAAAAATCAGGGTTTCTTTTACAATACGCAGTTGTCTTTAGCCAATAAGCTCATATTCACCAAGTGGCGTGAGGCTTTGGGAAACAGGATTATCTGTATTATCAGTGGCGGTGCGGCTTGCCAGGTAAGGCTTATAAGGATTTTTACTGCCGCAGGTATTCCCATTATGGAGGGATATGGCCTTACGGAAACTTCTCCGGTAATAAGTGTAAACCGCTATGAAGAAGAAGGCAGGATGTTTGGTACAGTGGGGCCACTGATCAATAATGTAGAAGTGAAATTTGCTGATGACGGCGAAATATTATGCAAAGGCCCTAATATAATGATGGGTTATTATAAACATCCGGAGCTTACCGCGGAAGTGATGGAAGACGGCTGGTTCAAAACCGGGGATATTGGAATGATGTTGGATCAAAAATTTTTAAAAATCACCGATCGTAAAAAAGAAATGTTTAAAACCAGCGGTGGTAAATATGTAGCTCCGGTGGTAATTGAAAATAAGATGAAAGAATCGAGCCTGATAGAAAATATAATGGTAATAGGCGCAGGTGAAAAATTTGTAAGTGCGCTGATAGTACCGTCTTTCAATAATTTGAAAATCGTGTGTAAAGAAAATAATATCGACACATCCGACAATGAAAGATTAATAGAGGAACCTTTTGTGAAAGAGCTTTATAAAAAGGAAGTGGAGCATTACAACCAGGCTTTTAATCATGTGGAACAAATAAAAAGGTTCGAATTATTGCCACACGAATGGTCTATCGATACAGGCGAGATGACACCAAAACTAAGCTTGAAAAGAAAAGTGGTTATGGAAAAAAATAAAGAATTAATAAAAAGGATTTATTCATAAGTGAAAGCTAACATGGTTCTGTAGTAAACCAACAAAAAGATAATATTTTCATTTTGTCCCCAGGTTGCCAGAATTAAAAAAGTTGTAATGCGCAGGGGGTAAATTAGCTAGTTTTTCTTCTTCTCTCAAACTCATGTCTCACGAGTTTTTTCTTTGGTTGTCCTTATTTATTAAAAGAAGGGTCACTCGTGAGACACGAGATTGGCGATATTTTTTTTAATCGAAGCGGCACAAAAGAAACAAAATCATTCCCGTTTTTACTCCTTGCAGAGTATAATTTGTTGGAGAAAACACATAGATTACTCCAATATAAAACGCTAAAACAACTGAACTTTGCTGCATTTTATTTTCATTCATGTATTTTTATAAAAAATAAAGCTTTTTGAACCAGACCATATTTGCAAAAGAACTGATTAAAAAATACGGAAAACGAACAGTAAACAATAAAGTTTCGTTCCAGGTCAGCCAGGGTGAAATCGTCGGTTTACTTGGTCCTAACGGTGCAGGCAAAACCACTTCATTTTACCAGGTAGTGGGTTTGGTAAAACCGGATGATGGAGACGTCTTTTTGAACGATCTGAATATCACCAAACTCCCGATGTACAAACGAGCTCAAATGGGACTGGGCTACCTGCCCCAGGAATCGAGCATTTTCAGAAAACTTACGGTTGAAGATAACATTACCGCGGTACTGGAAATGACCAAACTTACTAAAAGCGAGAGAAAGGAAAAACTGGAAACGTTGATTGCTGAATTTAACCTCGATCATGTGCGTAAAAGCAATGGTGATGTATTAAGCGGTGGCGAAAGAAGGCGAACAGAAATCGCGCGCGCGTTGGCGGTAGATCCTAAATTTATTTTGCTGGATGAGCCTTTCGCCGGTATTGATCCTATTGCGGTGGAAGATATTCAGTCTATTGTGACCAGGCTAAAATATAAAAATATCGGAATTTTAATTACCGATCACAACGTGAACGAAACGCTTTCCATTTGCGATCGCGCCTATTTGTTGATTGAAGGCAGCATATTTATTGAAGGCACTGCCGAAGTATTGGCCAAAGATGAACAGGTAAAGCGTTTATACCTTGGGAGAAATTTTGAGCTGAAGAGAAAAGATTATTTACATACAGATGCGTTCAAGTAAGCGTTGAGCTTTCAGCCTTAAGCCTTTAGCTTTCGATCACGTAAACTAATAAACTAATTAACGACCAACCCAATAAACTTGAAACTTCTCAGCCCCGTCATATCACGTTTAGCAAGGATGCGTTTATGGGGCATTCAAAATTGGATTAGCTTTCCCGTATCCGCACAAAGAAATGTTTTACAGCATTTGGTAACGCAGGCCCAATACACAGAGTTTGGAAGAAAATATAAATTTTCAAGGTTATTTACAGTAAAGGATTTTAAAACCAGGATTCCTATCCAGGAATATGACGACCTGAAGCCGTATATCAATAGAATGATGGTAGGCGAAGAAAACATTCTGTGGAATACGCCCATCTATTGGTTTGCTAAAAGCAGCGGCACTACCTCCGATAAAAGCAAATTCATTCCCATAAGTGAAGAAAGTTTAAAGGATATTCATTTTAAAGCTTCAAAAGATGTCCTTACTAATTATTATAAAAATTTTCCGGACAGCGATTTACTTACCGGCAAAAGCCTTGTAGTGGGTGGAAGCCACCAGGTTCATAATATTGACGGAGATATCCAGTATGGTGATCTGAGCGCGGTGCTGATGCAGAACACACCATTTTGGGGACATTGGATACGCACGCCGGATCTTAGTATAGCCTTGCTCGATGAATGGGAAAGCAAAATAGAGCAACTTGCCAGTTCTACCATACACGAAAATGTAACTTCCCTTGCAGGCGTACCTACATGGACGATTATTCTGATAAAACGTATTCTCGAAATATCTGGTAAAAAAACTTTAAAAGAAGTGTGGCCCAACCTGGAATTGTATATGCATGGCGGCGTTTCGTTTACACCTTACCGTGAGCAAATAACCAAGCTGATAGGAGCACCCATCAATTACCTCGAAATTTATAATGCCAGCGAAGGTTTTATCGCTGCCCAAAACAAGCCTGATGATGATGGATTATTGCTCTTTATGGACCACGGGATCTTTTATGAATTTTTGCCGCCGGATGAATATAAAAAACCAAATCCCAAGACAATCGGGCTTAAACAGGTGGAGTTGAATAAAAATTACGCGTTAGTTATAAGCACCAATGGCGGCCTTTGGCGTTATCTTCTCGGAGACACGATTCAGTTTACTTCTTTAAAACCTTTCAAAATAAAAGTAACAGGCAGAATAAAGCATTACATGAATGCTTTTGGAGAAGAAGTAATTGTAGATAATTCGGATAAAGCCGTAGCGATAGCTTCTGCTAAAACGGGTGCTTTGGTAAAGGACTATACGGCAGCTCCTGTTTTTTTTAGCGAAGAGAATAACGGCGCGCATGAGTGGCTTATTGAATTTGAAACCCCTCCCGCTGATCTAAAAAAATTTACCTACGAACTGGACGAAGCTTTGAAATCTGTGAACAGTGATTACGAGGCCAAACGACATAAGGATATTGCGCTTGGGCTTCCAATAGTTCATTCTCTTAAAAAGGAAACTTTTAATAAATGGCTGAAGAGCAAAGGGAAATTGGGAGGCCAGCATAAAATACCACGATTAAGCAATGAAAGAAAAATGATAGAAGAAATATTGTTAATTGATAATGACTGAATCCGCATCATTTTTAAATTAGATACCGGATGAAATTAAAAATAGGAATAACCGATAATTGTTGGTTTACTATAATCAGAAGAGTTTAAAATACTTTAAGTAGATTAATTTGTCAAACTAATGGTATGTCAAACATAAATTGTCATTGATCCCACAAAGACACGGAGACCACAAAGCTATTTCTTTGTGAACTTTGTGGCTTTGTGGAAAAAGGTAACACGACAAATTCACGCTGACACGACACTATATATTTTGAACTTCAGCTCAAAAAAATACTTTTCTCCGTACTCAAAAAAATAAATATAACTCGATGAAAAAGATGCTTACAGCTTTAATGATTCTTTCCGGTTTAACTATGAGCGCCGTTGCACAGAGAAACCCGGATGGTAACAATGAATCAAAAAATCCTAAACCTGCCGGACAAAATCCAATGATAATAGTGGATTCTTCCGTCACCACCAAAAACACCGTTACCATTAATGGCAAATTAATTCCTTACACAGCAAAGGCTGGGACACTGCCGGTTTGGGACAACGATGGTAAACCTGTCGCCTCTGTTTTTTATACTTATTACGAAAGAACAGATGTAAAAGACAGGGCCTCACGACCATTGGTTATTTCTTTTAATGGTGGCCCCGGCACTCCTTCGGTATGGATGGAAATAGGATATACGGGTCCCCGACTTTTAAATATTGATGACGAAGGATATCCAGTAGAACCTTATGGTTTGAAAGATAATCCCAATTCCATTTTGGATGTTGCTGATATTGTTTATGTAGATCCTGTAAACACAGGTTTTTCAAGAAAATTAAATGATGATGTTCCGGACTCAAAATTTTATGGTGTTAATGAAGATATTAAATACCTGGCGGACTGGATCAGCACATTTGTAACCCGCAACAACAGATGGGCATCACCAAAATTTCTTATTGGCGAAAGCTACGGTACCACCAGGGTTTCAGGGCTTGCATTGGAGCTTCAAAACGCGCAGTGGATGTATCTTGACGGAGTAGTTTTGGTTTCTCCGACCGATCTGGGCATCAAACGCGATGGACCTGTTGGCGAAGCCTTGATGCTACCCTATTTTTCTGCGACTGCATGGTATCACAAAGCGCTGGCTGCTGATTTGCAAAGCAAAGATCTTACAGCTATGCTGCCGGAAGTAGAAAATTTTACCGTGAATGAATTAATTCCTGCATTGGCAAAAGGAAGTTCATTAAGCGATGAAGATAAAAAAACAATTGCGTCTAAGATGGCTCGTTACTCAGGCCTTTCTGAAACCATAATCCTACAACATAACCTGGTGATTCCTGCTAATTTTTTCTGGAAGGAATTATTGCGTAGTAAGGGATATACTATTGGCAGGTTGGATTCCCGCTATCTGGGTATAGACCGCGAGGATGCAGGCAATTCGCCCGATTACAATGCGGAGCTTACTGCATGGCTTCATTCTTTTACACCGGCCATAAATATTTATTTGAGAGAAGAATTAAAATACAAAACTGATTTGAAATATAATATGTTTGGAAACGTATGGCCCTGGGATAATAAAAACAACAACACCGGAGAAAATCTACGGCAGGCAATGGCGCAAAATCCTTTTTTGCATTTAATGGTGCAATC
>JBDTGD010000371.1:0-2904 GCA_039937595.1 Ginsengibacter sp.
TTGTATTGCTTTCCACCGTAATATTTCCCTGGTGCAATTCTACTAATTCTTTTACCAAAGAAAGGCCAATGCCCGAGCCTTCATATTTCCTTTTATGAGAAGCATCAGCCTGGTAAAAACGATCAAAAATAAAAGGAAGTTTTTCTGACGGAATTCCTGTTCCTGTGTCCTCCACTTTTAATTCCAGCAAATTCTTTTCCGATAAGCATAAACTTACTATAATACTTCCTCCTTCCTGTGTAAACTTGAAAGCATTGGAAAGAAGATTGTAGAGAATTTTTTCAAGAATATCTTCATCAAAATAAAAATTCAAAATATCATTCCTAAGGTTATTTTTCAATCGCGGGTCCACTTCAGTTTCAAGAAAAATATTTTTGCGGTGCGCCATGGAAGAAAAAGAATGGACTATTTGTTTTACGAAAGGAATAATATCTTCTCTCGTAGTATCCACGCGGTAATTTCCTGCATCTAATTTTGATAAATCCAGAAGTTGATTAACCAATTGTAATAAACGTTTTGAATTGCGATGAATATATCCTAAAGGTTCTTTGAACTTTTGTGCATTTTTGTCGTGTAACAAATCTTCGATCGGTCCGATAATCAACGTAAGCGGCGTTCTGAATTCATGTGATATATTAGCGAAGAACCGCGACTTCAGATGGTCAAGCGATTCCTGGTGTTCCAATTCTTTTTTTAGATCAGAAAACCTCCGGAAGAGTACCCAGGTAAAAAAGATCATCATCCATAAATAACAAACGATAAGGACAAAGAAAGCCGCCCGGTTAAATCCTGACTGAGTCCCTGAAATAGGCTGGGCGCCAAACCGGTCAGAATATGATCCATAAATTAACGCCAGGCCATAAGCGGCCACCTGCAGGAGCAGTACCGGAGTGAGCGCAATGGTCATTAGCCTTGTATCTCTTTCTTTGTCACGGATATAAAGAAGCAGCGTTACCACCAGGGAAATCCCAGAAATCAGTTTGACAGAATTTTCAGAAACGTGTGATAAATTAGCAAGGTTGGTATGAAAAACTGCCGATGCAAAGCTGGAAAATAAAATGATTGCTACCTGTGTAAAGCTGAATAATACCAGGTACTTATCCCACAGGGGAAAACGCCGGAAGGTTTTTAAGAAATATCTGACAAACTGTATCAGGAAGAAATATGCAACACTATTGCTGAAAACATAAAGGTATAATACGAGCTGCGGCGAATCTCTCAGAAAAAGATCATTCAAACTGCATAAGGCTTCCAAGCTAAAGATTAGGAGAAACAGACAGAAGTACAAAAATTCCTTTTCCCTGACCACAAGGAAAAAGTAAAAATTTATGATGATTGATAAAATAAACATGCCCAGCATAAAGGCATCCTGTATAGTCGTCATATCATTCGAATTCTCATTGATATAATTATACTGGATCAGCTTATCTGTGGAACTCAGGGCGATCTTCATTGAATCAGGCTGCGCAGCTACATAATTCCAGTAAACCCTTTTATAGACAAGCAGCGTATCACCTTTCGGAATCGTAACTGTAAATGCAAGAACTCTTTTCAAACCTTCACGACGGCTCCAGGTTACGCCCGTTCCTGTAGTGAAATGATGCCAGCTACCATCATTAATTTTAGTAAATAGATCAGCTTTGTAAGCAGTTTCGGGCAAAGATATTTTGGCCGCTTCCTGCATGCTGTTGATGATTTGATAACGCAGCCAGTAAACTTTATTTTGATAGTTTAATTTTTGATTCTTATCCTTGAATAGTTTGGAATTGATTACTTGTTCCAATGTGAGATCTCCTTTCGCATCGGCCATCGATTGCCAGTTAGAATCCGGTAATGTTAGAAAGGACGCTGTATCAGAAGTAATTTTATAAGCAGGCGGAAACAAGCTTTGCCCATTGGTAGAAATGAAAATTGAAAGGCACAGGATTAATGAAAGAAAAGTCTTTTTCTTAATAAACTGAAAGCTATTTTTCAGAAAATGGAAACTAATATTTTTTTCAATAAGAGATAATGAAGTCATTTCGATTGAAATCATTTTTTGTCTGAAAACAACAGGGCGCGTTATTACTTCTAATGAGAATTCTTCGGAGTTAGTTTTTCAAAAGACGGAGAAGGAGATTAAAAGTAGAACAATTTTTTAAAAAAAGATTAATTCATCATTTAAAATAAATTATTTTTTCTGTTGTATTTCAGGCTGGCTAATTCTGTTGTTGGCATCCACGCCCCAGTAGGGACAGGTCGCGACCTGTCCTGAAATGAATGTTATGCGCCAAATGGGGGACAGGTCGCGACCTGTCCCTACAAGAATAAAAATTCAGATTATTTATTGGTTTACTGTAACAGAAGATTGCACTGCTTTATACTTCGCCACTACGTCATCCAACATATTTTTAAATTTTTCTACATTCGAGTCGTAGCCATATCCTTCCGGCTCAAGGCGGTTTTGATGAGCATCCAGGAAAAAATAATAAGGCTGAGTATTAGCGTTGTATTGACTTATCTGAAGGTCGGCATTCTTATCGCCAAGCGTAGTGATTTCTTTTTTCAAAGTTTCGGAGTAGTATTGATCGCCGGGCTGCAAATCCACCGAAACATCTACATACAAGGAAACGATTACAAAATTCTCCTTTAATCTTTTCATCACTTCCGGATCACTCCACACCTGTGCTTCCATTGCACGGCAGTTCACACAATTGATCCCTGTAAAATCAAGCATCAACGGCTTATGCAATTTCCTGGCCACTGCCAATGCTTCATCATAATCAAAATAAGTAACCATTCCGAATTTCACAACGACGTCAGGTTCATAAATTTTCATCCTGTCATAATATCTTACCGGCTGTGGAAGTTGAGCCGAAGACGAGGACGATGAATCAGTACGCGAATAAGAGACGGTATTCTTTG
>JBDTGD010000372.1:0-3894 GCA_039937595.1 Ginsengibacter sp.
AATGCTCGATTAATTTTAGGATGTTTATTGTTCGGATTTAAAAATAACGCTTCCGCTTTTCCCATAGTCCGATTCCATTCTCACTTCATATCTTTTGCCTCCGTCTGTGACTATCATTAATGCTGTGTTTGGAGGTATCGTTCCAAGATTGTCTGCATACATGGTTACAATATTCTCTTTGACATTTTTATCAAGTGTAAGATCAAGTGAAATGGGTTTATCTGATAATCTTCTATGGGATAAAATTATTTTACCATTGTAAAAAACAGTGATAGAATCACCATCTATTTCTCCATTGTCATAGAAGTCAAGATGGAAAGTGGGTTGCTCAATTACAATCGTTTTTACTACATCTTTTCTGCGTTTTTCAAATCCTTTATAAGTTGGGGTGGGAATTGAATTGTTGTCCGATATTTTTGCGTCTAAATTTTCGTTCTCAGGTTTTTCCTGCTGAATGGGCCCAGCCTTTGCGATACCTGCAAGTTCAGGTTTCGGCGCCTCCTTTTTTGTGGGTTCGTGATGTTTTTTAGGAGCAATTGCTAAAGGTTTTTTCTCTTCAGTTTTATTTTCTTTGGGCTTATCTGGTGTTGATTTTTCTCGCGGCATAAAACCTATTGGCATGTCGCTGACAATCCTTCTTGAAAGCGTGGTAGAGCCACCTGTGCCACATGTCGGGCTTTGGTTTGGAGCCGGTATCCACGTTCCGGTTAATATTTCTGTGTTGTTATCTCGTTTTTCATAATGAAGGCGGTGCGTTTGAAAACAGTTCCCAAAATCCGGCGGTGTGTTAAATTTTACTCTTTCGATTTCTGTAACTACGATATCATTTGTTGAATGGTCTAAAGAGCCAGTCAGCCTGCATATCGTGTAATATTTTTGATTTAATTCCTGGAAGTAGGTATAGGAGTATCCTGAAACTTTATTGCCGTTTACGGTTAGTTCCAATACATATCTTGTCGATAAATCATTAAAGCCCGGGACGCCGTTAGTTTCATCAAAATCACCTTTCCATTGGCCGTTGAAATTGACAATCTTCTCGTGCCTGGTTGCATTTTTTTCAGCAAGATAACTATGAGGTGAAGGTGTCTGCGCTATCAAAACCGAATTAAAAAAGAATAAAGAAAATAAAGTAAAAATATTTTTCATTATGCCTGATTATTTCATCATTCAAAATTAATTGTTATTAAAAAGATATCTGCTCAAAGGAATGGCATCTTTGTCTAATACTTCGTTAAATTTGCTGCTCAAAATTTAGAATAAATTCTTTTAAGTTAACAGAATGATAAAGATAACTTTTCCGGATGGCGCCGAAAGGCAATATGAACAGGGGTCTTCAGCAATGGAGATTGCGAAATCAATAAGTGAAGGGCTCGCACGAAAGATTTTGGCAGCCAAAGTAAATGGCGAAATATGGGATCTTTCGCGCCCGATAAATAATGATGCCACGATAAAATTTCTAACCTGGGATGATGAAAATGGCAAATCAACTTTTTGGCATTCCTCGGCGCATTTGATGGCTGAAGCCGTTGAAAATGCTTTTCCAGGCGTTAAGTTTTGGGTAGGTCCTCCTATAGAAAAAGGTTTTTATTATGATATGGATCTTGGTGAAAATGTAATTACTGAAACCGATTTGGAAAAGCTGGAAAATAAAATGAAAGAGCTTTCCAAACAAAATAACCCTTATATCCGGAAAGAAATTTCAAAAGCCGAAGCGATAAAATATTTTGAAGAAAAAGGCGATGAATATAAATTGGATTTGCTTTCAGGATTGCAGGATGGCAGCATCACTTTTTATTCGCAGGGAAAATTTACCGACCTCTGCCGTGGGCCGCATATTCCATCTACCGGTTTTATAAAAGGAATCAAACTGACCAGTATTGCCGGGGCGTATTATAAAGGTGATGAGAAAAATAAAATGCTTACCCGCATTTATGGAGTTACGTTTCCTAATCAGAAGGAACTGGATGAGTATCTTGTCTTTTTGGAAGAAGCGAAGAAAAGAGATCACAGAAAAATTGGAAAGGAACTGGAGCTCTTTACTTTTTCTGAAAAAGTAGGCGCCGGATTGCCCTTATGGTTGCCGAAAGGTGCGATGCTTCGCCAAAGGCTGCAGGATTTTATGCAGAAAGCGCAGCTGGAATCAGGGTATCTTCCGGTAATTACACCACATATTGGTTCAAAAAGTTTATATGTTACCAGCGGCCATTATGAAAAATATGGAAAAGATAGTTTTCAGCCCATAAAAACTCCGGTGGAAGGGGAGGAGTTTCTTCTGAAACCGATGAATTGCCCGCATCATTGCGAGATTTACAAATCATCGCCAAGAAGCTACAAAGATTTGCCACTGCGTCTTGCAGAGTTTGGAACTGTTTACCGGTATGAACAATCGGGTGAATTGCACGGCCTTACAAGGGTACGAGGATTTACGCAGGATGATGCGCATTTATTTTGTATGCCCGGCCAGGTGAAAGATGAATTTAAAAAAGTAATTGATCTTGTTTTATATACATTCAGTTCTCTTGGCTTTAACGATTATACTGCGCAGATTTCGTTACGTGATAAAAATGATCGGACTAAATATATCGGTAGCGATGAGAATTGGGAACTTGCAGAAAAAGACATTGTAGAAGCAGTAGCCGAGAAAGGGTTGAAAAATGTGGTGATTGAATATGGGGAAGCTGCTTTTTATGGCCCGAAATTGGATTTCATGGTTCGTGATGCGATCGGAAGAAAATGGCAGTTGGGAACTATCCAGGTGGATTATAATTTGCCGGAAAGATTTGATCTTACTTATATCGGCGAGGACAATGCCAAACACAGGCCAGTGATGATACATCGTGCGCCGTTTGGAAGTCTGGAAAGGTTTGTAGCGGTTCTGATTGAAAATTGTGCTGGAAAATTCCCGATGTGGCTGGTGCCGGTGCAGGTAAAAGTTTTGCCAATTAGTGATAAATTTTTACCTTATGCAGAAAATATTTTAAATCAATTAAAAAATAATGATATTCGTGCTGAGATAGACGACCGAAGTGAAAAAATTGGACGAAAAATAAGGGACACTGAAATGGCGAAAATCCCGTTAATGCTTATTATCGGTGAAAAAGAGGTAAACGATGAAAAAGTTTCTGTAAGACGCCAGGGAAAAGGGGATGAGGGAACAAAGACTTTGAATGAAGTGATTGAAATCATTCAGGAGGAAGTGAAGAATAAAACGCAGATTAATTAATAATTATTTATTTATTTTTAGCAGGCAATAAAACTAAGTTTTAAATTTAATGACGGCAACACAGTCAATTCAGATTTACCAGCTTTTGCAATCTTATTCAATAGATAAAGACGAAGCAAAACTGATAATTTCAGAGATTGAACAAGTTTTAAGCCCAAATGAGAATAATAATATTTCAATAAAAAATAATGATTTAGTCTTTAAAAATATTAATAGAGATTGCGACTTAAAAGAGAAAGAAAATTAGCAAAAACATTTTTGTGAATTGTAAGTACAGCTATAGGAATTACTTTATCTTACTTATTTTTTACAAATTATCCTTAATCAAATAAAACAAAATAAATTTTAACCTAAAATCAATTAATGGCATTTCCACCACGGCCGAGAGGCGCATTTAACCCACGTTTTAAAAAAGAACAACAACAGGAACACCGTACCAACCACATGATAAGAGTACCCAATGTACGTTTGGTAGGAGAGAATATCGAAGTAGGTGTATATCCTACTGCAGAAGCACAAAGAATTGCGAGTGATCTGGGACTTGATCTCGTAGAAATTTCACCACAGGCAGATCCCCCTGTTTGTAAGGTGATAGATTACAATAAGTTTCTTTACGAAAAAAAGAGGCGTGAAAAAGATATGAAGGCCAAGAGCAAAGTCTCGGAAGTAAA
>JBDTGD010000373.1:0-5448 GCA_039937595.1 Ginsengibacter sp.
GGATTGCTCTTTTTCATTTTCCTGAATTCCGTTAACCTTTTTCTTACCGTTATTTCTGCCTTTTCCCGAATAGAGCAGGTGTTAATGAAAATCATGTCAGCATCTTCAAATTGAGAAGTAATTCCAAATCCTTCTTTTTGCAAAATCGAGGCTACCACTTCGCTGTCAGCAAAGTTCATCGCGCAACCATAGCTTTCTATATAGAATTTTTTCTCGAATGAATTATTATGGATCAGTTCTTTTGGCGCAAATGGTTCACCTTGCCTGCTTTCGTCATATTTTTTATTTATAAGTAATTCTGCCATTTTTCACTTTTAATACATAAGCTCGCAAAGATAATAAATTAAAAAATTGCGACACTATGGCAGAAAGTTATAATATCGATAAAGGAAATAGTTGATTTAATGAACGGTCGATCACTTGAATTGAAACTATTTGAAAAGTACAACGAGAGAAAATTAATCCATTAGTAAAGCAACAAATAAGCAGGATTTTAATTTACGTTAAGTTGAATCTTTGATTAAATTAAAATATAATATATCACCTGTTATATGGATATTCATTTATCCAATGAAAGCCCCGGTTAAGTAATGGATAATCCTTTTTCGTTCTGCTAAATACAATGTTTATAAAATAGTTTCCAATATTACCTACAAGAAACAGCGTGTCCTCTTTTAATTCATATTTAAATCTCGCAAAATCACCATTGCCTGTCAAAACAATAGTTTTTCCGACCGAATCAATATAGCTGTTGTACGATGAAACTTCATTTTCTTTCCTAACCACATAGATATTGTCACTATTGGCAATGTACATTTTATTCCATCTCACAGCATCGCGGGGATTTAAGGGCAAGGTGTCATTATTTAATACAAATCGTTCTACTATATAAGTGCCAGCCAATGGTGTCTTTTTATTGTGTTGACTTACTAAAGGCTTTATGAAAAGGGTAAATAAAAGAAAAGCAATTAAAAGCCCTTTTACTGTTCTGACTGTAACAAGCATCCATTTTTTTCTTACGCTTAATTTATTATAATTTAAAATTTCGGCCTGGTGCAGAATGAAGAAGTTATAAAGTTTTTTCCATTCATAAGTCAATATAAAGAAGCACAACAAAACGAGGTGGGTAGAAAATATTTTAACCGGCACATCATAAGCGAAATTAAGGATAACCACATTCATCATTACGGCCATGGAGATTAAAGCGCCTAAAGTTTTGGTACGCCTAAACAACAGCAATAGGCCTCCCGTAACTTCCATAAAGCCACCAAAAAAAGTATAGGCACGGGATGTTTCCATAAAAGTCCACAGAACGCCCATCGGCGACTTGTTTCCAAATGTCTTCTCCAGGGAATAATATCCTAAAGTTGGAAATTGCCCTGGAAAAACTTTACTAAAACCGTAGTTCAGCATGGTATAGACCACAAAATACCGGGCAAGCACAATCGTAAATAAATACAGTTGCTGATAATTTTTTCGTTTGAGATCGACAACGGCTATGATTAGGGAAAGGATTACCGAAAGAATAAGAATGACCAGTAGCAGCACATAATCATAGGTTGTGTCACCGCTGCCCGTCATTTGGATCTTTTCAAGGGCTGGTAGATTCAAAATTTTTCTTCCGAACCATATCACCCGGTTTTGAATGAAAGTAATTCGAGGCGTAAACTGGGAAGTGCCCATAAAAAGAAGCACGTATATAATTGCCCAAAGGCTCAATAGCTTTTTATAAAAAGGATCTTGTCGTTGAGAATATTCAATGCGAGTATTCATCATAACCATTACGGAATTTAATGAATTATTAGAAATTGCAAAGCGGAACTAAACTTTTTGAAAATTAAAATAAAAATTGGCGCAGGATAAAAATAAAATGTGCAGGATCAGATATTTAACTATTCAATAAGGAATTTCTAAAGCGCATTTTACGAATTTCAAACTTTTCAAAAGTTGGAAGTGGAGTTCTTCTTAGATGTAATAAATTATGATAACGTTCAATTCAGTTGTCAAAAGCCAAAAAGAAGAAAACATTAATTACTTCCTGGTTTGATTGATTGCAAACAATATTTTCGCAGCTGCGTTTATTTATAATCCGATAATTATATTCTATTTGTTCACAAGAATGGCAATATTTAAAAGCCGCATTTCGAATGCAAGATTTTTTATTCCAAGACCAATCAAAACGGCAACTGTTTTTGACAACATCATTTATTCTTCAGCAGGTATTCTTTTGCGGTTAATACTGGAAGCAAAGCATTCTTAAAATCCTTTTTATTCCGGGTTATTATAATGTCTAAACCATTTTCCAAAGCGGTATGATATTGAATGGCATCTTCAAAATCTTTAACATCTGAAACCAAAGCCAGTTCTAAAATTTTGTCGTCCAGTGGTAAAACTTTAGCCAAAATTTTGAATTTTATCAGTATTTTTCTGGCTTCAGCACCGCTTTTTTCTCTTGATAATAAATAATGAGTATTGGCGATAGTGAGTGATGATACGAAAAGTTTTACTTTATTATGATCGGAAAGAGTAAATAATTCTTGTGCTCCCTCATAAAATTCTTTACGTTTAGAAAGCAAATCTAGGACGATGTTGGTATCTACTAATAATTTATCCATTTAAGAATATTTTTTAGCCAGATAATCAGAATACTCTTTTTTATAGTCATTGCTTTCAAGAGAAATAACTCCGGTAAGACTCTCTACAAGTGGACTTATTCTAACTTTACCAGATTTTTTTTTAGTTAATGACTGAAGGTAGTTTTCAATTAATTTTGAAAGACTCACGCTATTATCTTTAGCGTAAATCTTTGCTTCTTCAATAATATTATCGTCAATATTTAATGTAAGTTTAGTATTCATGATATTACGATGTTTACGTGCAAAATTAAAAAAAAGTTACGTAAAATAAAAATTGTATTGATTAAGAGGTCCTCCCTGGCTGCAACTTTGGCCATTTTTTTTAAGTTAAGTCCGCATTTCCGCATTCACTTTTTCCAGCAGCGCCAAATCTTCATTCCAATAATTCATCTGCCGTTGGTAGGCGGCTTGCGTTTTGGTAATGCGAAGGATGTGCGGCGAGCCTTTTCTGATGGTTTCTGTCTTCAGGTCTATTGTTACATGATTGATCGCGTGTTCAAGTTCGCTTCGTTCACGCTGGTTTCTCCGATAATCAAAAATATTTTCTTGTGGCGATTGCAGAAAGGAAGCTAAAATGTCCCATTGCTTTGCATTGCTTTTTGTATCAGGAAGCGCTCTTGTCCAGTTTGCCGCAGGCTGAGGTTTATTATTTACGCGCTGTTGAAGATCTTCCTGGCAAATTTTCAAAACACTATCGGATAGTGGCGTTTTTTGTTTTAGCGTCATTATTTCCGCCACCAAAACTTCATTGATATAATTTCGTTTCCTGAAGGTGGTAATAAGGTTTGCCATCTCTGCTACCCATGCCTGACTCTGCGGCGCCTTTCTTTCCAGCGATAACAAGTTGCTCCATGTTTCCTTTTTTATAATAGTTTTTTGTTGGTTTTCGTTTTCTATTAATGCTGCCAATAAACGAGGCAATATTTTTGTCTGTGCTGCCACCCAACTTTTTAGTTTTGGGTTTGGGGCAAGTGCGTCTAACAGAGACAAATAGTGATCAAAAATGTGTACTTCCGGCTTATCACCAAAAATCTCGTTAAAGGGTTCATTAAAAGTTTCGTCGGTTTCGTCGTTGGTGCTGTGTGTATTAAAAACAAGCCCGGCAATAGTCTCAGAAAAAGTCGCAGGATAGAAATCCGCCAATGCGGCCAAATTCACTATGTCCATTTTTACAAAATGTTGTTGTAGCAGTTTGCTGCCTATATCAGCAAAATAGCGTTCATTATTTTTGTTTATCAGCCAATCCACAATAGCGGTATAATCAGATTTTTTGTGACCTATAGTACTGAGGTCGCTTAACAACACAGATTCCGCTGCTGACATTTCTAGATCCGTTAAATTATTTTTGTGTTTATTATAGTAAGCAATCCACGCCAGCTTAGTCGTTGTATCTTGCTGAAGAAGTAGCACCTCATGGCTTATTTTTGGCCACAGAAGTACTGCGCCGTAATGATACCAATGCATCAGGTCGGGGCCGTAGTTGCCCATATATCCTTCAACCTCTTTCACAATTGGCTCGTCTTCATCTAACTGAAAAGAAGTGATTAATTCATCTTCTTCAAACTTAATGTCTAAAGAAGGCACTCCTTCATTCATCCAATGTTCTATTGATAAAGATTCATCATACACTTCATCCATAATAGCATCTTTATCCACATCATCGCCGTAATAACCGCCTCCAGCCTCCGGCATTCCCATAATATACGAAGTTACCAGACACATTTTTGCATAGTAACCCGCCAGGTCGGCAGCTCGCAGCAAGGCTTCAGCTTTACTTCGGTCGTTCAGTTTTAGGGCTTCCATCGAGAAGTTTTCGGGCGTATATTGATGCCCCAGCAAAATAATTCTTGTGGGCTTTGCGGGGTCGTATCTGTCATCTTCTAATACACCGGCTAATTTTTTTACATGCTCTTCAAGCGGTTCGATCTTTATCATTTTTGCCGCTTTTTGCTGCACGAGGTTATAAACGAGACAAACCCTGTATCCGGAAGTTATCGGTTTAATTTCATGATCACAATCTGCATAGAAGGCGGTGTAGGGCATTTTAAAATTGTCGGCATCTTCGGCAAAATCAACATGCTCCTCCTTACCATCGAATCTTATCAGCAGTTCGCCTCCTGTATGTTTGGATGGCAGCCCAATAATGAGTGTTCCAAACATCCCCTTTTCCTTTTCGGAATCTTTGTGCGTAAGAAAAAAATCACCCTTCTCATATATCAGCATTTTATACAGGGTTGCCGATATTTCGTAATCCTCAATGCCCAGATCGGGCTTTATATGATTTATCACTTTTTTTAAAAATCCATCCCATCCCTTGCCGGTAAATGTAAGTTCATCGGCTTCTATTTCCCAGGCGCTACGCACATTGGTGTCAAGAACTGTTTTACTTCCCTTTCCAAAATGGGCTTTATCCGCTTTTTCGATCAGGGTTTTTGCCTGCATCTCGTTGATTGGATAGGCTATTTCACCTACCTCCTTTACCTCCAGCCCGGGAAACTGAAATGCTGACACATGGTGGCTTACAAAAGAACCACTGCCTTTTATATCATTTAAAAGGTTTAAAATATTTATTTTAAAATTTGACATTGTAATTGTTATTAATCGTACTGGGTAAAAATATTATTTATTTGGGAACGAAAGCAAACAGTTATTCTTAAATGGCAAAGGATCTATTAAGAAGATAGGAAAACGGTGTGACATTATGAAGTGCGCCGCACCTATAGCAACACATCAATTTAATAGTATTGTTTTGGTATTTTTACAGGTAATATCAATTCCTTTTGTATGAAAAAACTCTTCTCACTTTTTGTTT
>JBDTGD010000374.1:0-8175 GCA_039937595.1 Ginsengibacter sp.
TTTGAAAGAATACAACTGGCGCTTGCAAAAGCAAAAGAATTAAACATCTTTATCGTTCTAAAAGGACATTACACATTTATAGCAACGCCCAATGGAAAGGGTTATTTCAATTCAACAGGAAATTCGGGAATGGCTACTGCCGGAGCCGGTGATGTGCTCACCGGAATTATTACCGGTCTGGTTGCACAAAAATATACGTCTTTGAATGCGTGTATTCTTGGTGTTTATCTTCACGGACTTGCAGGAGATTTAGCTGCAAAAGATATTTCTGAAGAAGCATTAATTGCAGGTGATATCATTGATTATTTGGGAGATGCTTTTAAAGAAATAGTTGCAAAATAAACTATACGTATAAAAATATTTTGTTTGTCGTATAAAAATTGTAATTTTGTGAAAATTTCCGTTATGGATAGCAAGATTACTTTAAGTTTTGATGAATCCGTTATAGCCAGGGCAAAGAAATATGCAGCAAAAAACAATATGAGCCTTTCCAGGCTTACGGAGTTTTTATTGAAAAAAGTTACTACTGCCAATTATGAAAACCTCGAAGATTTTCCCATTTCAGATTGGGTATGGCAGGTTGCGGAAGGACCTTCCGAATATGAGATCAATGCCAAAAGATCAAGAAAAAAAGCAAAGGAAGAATTCTTTAAATCAAAGAAATGAAAATCTTTCTTGATGCCAATATTTTAGTTTCCGTATTAAATAAGGAATACCCTTTATTTAGCGTCACTTCACGCATACTTAGCCTCTCTGATAAAAATAATTTTGTTCTTTGCACTTCTCCTGTTTGTTTGGCTATTGCATTTTATTTTGCTGAAAAAAAATTTAAGAGCACAGAAGCGAAAAATAAAATTCAAGTACTATGTAAGCATATCCAGATTACCACTGTAAATGAAAGTGCTGTATTTAAAACACTTCAAATGCCTGCTATCAATGACTTTGAAGATGGCCTGAAATACTATTCAGCCGTAGAAAGTAAATGCGATTGCATTATCACTGAAGACATTGATGATTTTTATTTCTCAAAAATTGAAGTCCTTAGGAGTGAAGAATTTTTTAAAAAGTATTTATTTTCTAAGTACAAAAGGTAATTCCTTCTCATAAAAAATACTGCTTTAAAAAAAAACAAAATGGGCATAGCAACCGAAAATAAAAAGTTATCTAATCTTCAATTAGAGCTTTTAAAAAGTCTTAGATATATAGCCTCAGAAAAAACAAATAAAAGAAATAAGGTCTTTGCTTCATTTTTATTTTACTCAACAATTAGATACAGCCATCTAAAGAGTAGAAAATGAAAAAGAATATACTGCTGAGATTTACGAAAAATGGCTTACACACTCACATTAAATTCCCGCAACGCATCATTCAAGCTAGTTTTCTTATCAGTGCTTTCTTTTCTTTTACCAATGATCAAAGCGCAGCTAACGCTGTATTCACCGGCAGGGAATTTCTTTACATAACTTCCCGGAATCACCACACTGCGCGATGGCACTACGCCTTTCGTTTCTATTGGTTCGCTTCCGCTCACATCAATTATTTTAGTGGATTGAGTAAGTACTACGTTCGCGCCCAAAACTGCTTCTTTTTCAACCCTTACACCTTCTACTACGATGCAGCGGCTTCCAATAAAACAGCCATCCTCAATTATCACCGGACTTGCCTGTAAAGGTTCCAAAACACCGCCAATACCCACGCCACCGCTCAAGTGCACGTGTTTGCCAATTTGCGCACAACTGCCCACCGTAGCCCAGGTATCAACCATCGTTCCCTCATCCACATAAGCACCAATATTTACATAACTTGGCATCAACACTACATTTCGTGCAAGAAAGCTTCCATAGCGCGCTACGGCATGAGGAACTGCCCGCACACCAAGTTGTTTATAATTTGATTTTAATTTCATTTTATCATAAAACTCAAACGGAGGCAACGAATAAGTTTCCATTTGCTGAATTCCGAAATATAAGAGTATCGCCTGTTTCACCCATTCATTTACTTTCCAGGTATTGCCTGTTTCACCAACGACCGGTTCGGCTGTTCTTAATCTTCCCTTGTCCACTTCTTCGATCACATTCCTGACAGCATCACTATAGGTTTTATTTTTCAAAAGTTCCCGTTTATCCCAAACTTCTTTAATCATTGTTTCTAAGCTCATCTTCTGTTTATTTTTTGCAAATATAAATAGCAACCATGAAAGGGATGACTAAATAAAAATCCTCCCTTTTTGTTTGTTTACTGAAGCATTGCGATAAAGTTGATTTACTTTTGGATATTTTATTATTCCGGATGCAGAACTGATTAACCAATATGTAAAATGAAAATAAGTGGATTTACATTTACTAAAAATGCAACTAAACTTTATTATCCGATTAGGGCATCCATCGAGTGCCTGCTTCCCCTGGTAGATGAATTCATTGTGGTAATTGGAGATTGCGATGAAAACGATAATACCGAACAAGAAATTCTGAATATAGGATCCGAAAAAATAAAAATTATTCATACGGTATGGGATTTGGAAAAGTATCCAAACGGCACGGAATACGCGCATCAAACGGATATTGCAAAGGAGGCATGTGCGGGCGACTGGCTCTTTTATATACAAAGCGATGAAGTAGTTCATGAAAAATATTTACAGGTAATAAAAGAGAATTGCGAACGGTATCTTAGCGACAAGGCTGTGGATGGGTTTCTTTTTAAATACAGGCATTTCTGGGGCGATTATGATCATTTCAACGTCTCGCATGCATGGTACCCACATGAGATCAGGATTATCAGGAACGATCCTGAAATCCATTCATGGCGGGATGCGCAATCATTCAGGAGAATGCCACATTTTGATGGACTTGATTATAATAAATCCGAGAGAACTTTTAAATTGAATGTGGTAGAAATAAACGCCTATATTTTTCATTATGGTTTTGTAAGGCCTCCTTCGATTATGCAGAAAAAGAGAAAAGATCACAACACTCACTACAGCAGTGAAGCGTCTACAGAACAGGTATTTAAGAACGAAGAAAGCGCTTTCAATTATGGCGATTTAAGTAAACTGAAAATTTACAAGGAATCCCAGCCGTTAGTGATGAAGGCATTTATTGAGCAATTTAACTGGAAAGAACAACTGCATTATAAAGCGTCGCCTGCCACGAGAAAATTGCACAGGCATGAAAAACTAAAATATCGTCTGCTGACTTTATTTGAACAAACATTTTTAAACGGAAGATTATTTTTTGGATTTAAAAATTATAAGATTATTAAAAGGCACTAATTCTTTCAAAGGAAAATATTGAAAGATCAGAATTTCAAATTTGATTCAACTACAAAACGAGAATGATTAATAACACGAAATTTTATTTTAAAAAAGGGATTATAAATAGTGAAGCGCTTTTCAGTATTTTGATTCCTACCTGGAATAATCTTGAGTACCTCAAACTTTGTGTGAACAGTATCAAAAAAAATTCTTTTTACCCTCATGAAATAATTATCCACGTAAATGAAGGATCAGACGGGACTGTTGCCTGGCTTAATGAACAGAACGATCTATCCTATACATTCAGTTCCCAAAATATAGGAGTATGTTTTGCCCTCAATTATTCCAGTGCTTTTGCCAGTACTGAATATATCCTTTATATGAATGACGATATGTACGCATGTCCAAATTGGGATAAATATCTTTATGAAGAAATTAAAAGTATTGGCCATCATAATTTTTTTCTTTCCGCTACAGCCATAGAGCCAAAGGCTCAAAGCAAATGTTCAATAGAAAAAAAATATGGACTTACGATTGAAAATTTTAATGAAGATTTACTTTTGGCGGAATTTAATTCATTACCAATTGAAGATTGGCAGGGCGCCACATGGCCACCAAACATAGTACATAAAAGCATTTGGGAATTAGCCGGCAAATACAGCATTGACTTTTCGCCTGGCATGTATTCCGACCCGGACTTTTCCATGAAACTGTGGCAAATGGGTATAAGGTTATTCAAAGGCGTTGCAAAAAGCAGGGTCTATCATTTTGGTTCTATATCCGTAAAAAGAGTAAAAAAGAATAAAGGTTATTACCAGTTTATTTCAAAATGGGGAATGACACAAGGAACGTTTTCAAAATACTATTTGAAGAGAGGTCAGGCGTTTGACGGGGCGTTGAAAGATCCGCGTATCTCCTTTTTGATAAAAGTAAAATCAAGATTGAAGCAAGTACTTGCCGTATTTTCATCCAATTAAAATTATTTTTGAAAATAATGAATTGAGATTGTATAACAAATAAACAATAATGCCCCGGGAGCTTTAAAAGGAATTTCGATTTAGCATTAGAACCCCTTGAAATTAAAAATGCAAAAGATACTTATCATTCAAACAGCTTTCATTGGCGATGTAGTTTTAGCAACTGCATTGATAGAGAAGTGGCATCGGTTTTACCCGGAGGACCACGTTGATTTCCTGGTGAGAAAAGGAAATGAAGGCCTGCTTGATGGTCACCCGTTTTTACGTGAAGTATTAATTTGGAACAAGAAGGAAAACAAAACAAAAAATCTTCTTCAATTATTAAAAAGAATACGAAGGACGAAATATGACAAAGTAATCAACCTGCAAAGATTTGCGTCCACAGGCATTTTAACCGGTTTTTCCAAAGCAAACGAGCGTATTGGTTTTGATAAAAACCCGTTCAGCTTTTTGTTTACAAAAAAAATTCCACATCATTTTAAAAACGGTTTGCACGAGGTAGAAAGGAACAACAAATTGATTGAAACCTTTACCGACAGCGCTTTTAATAAACCAAAATTATATCCGTCCTCAACAAATGAATCTGATATTTTACCATATACTCTTTCACCTTACGTTTGCATTTTTCCCGCCAGTGTTTGGTTTACCAAACAATATCCTGAAGAGAAATGGATTGATCTGATAAATCAAATGCCTGCTCAATTCAATATTTATTTACTGGGAGGTAAAACTGATATGGAGATGTGTGAAAGAATAAAGGGAAAAGCGATAAATAAAAATGTGACAATACTTGCAGGAAAATTAAATTTCCTTTCATCTGCGGCCCTGATGAAATCTGCAAAAATGAATTACACCAACGATTCTGCTCCGCTTCATTTTGCCAGTGCTACAGATGCACCGGTTACCGCCATATTTTGTGCTACTATCCCTGAATTTGGCTTCTACCCTATTTCTGAAAAATCTTTCATCGTCCAGACTGATGTTCCTCTGACCTGTAAACCTTGTTCTTTACACGGCCTTCCCGAATGCCCGCTGGGTCATTTTAAATGCGGATATACCATTGAAACAGCAAAATTATTAGCGACACTTAAAGATTAAAGTTTTATGGATTTTGAAAATGATATTGCCAATAGTTTGACTTGTTTATTACCAGGAGGCATTATTCTCTACCCTACTGATACCATTTGGGGTTTAGGCTGTGATGCCACGAATGCAGATGCCATCAAAAAAATTTACCAGCTAAAAAAAAGAGAAGAAAAAAAATCATTGATCATTTTAGTCAATGATGAAAATATGATTCGTGAGTATGTCAAAAATCCATCTGAAAAACTTTTAGCTTTTGTTTCTTCAGCGCAAAACCCAACTACTGCGATATTTTCAAATGCTATCCGGTTACCGGCCACTCTGGTAAATGAAGATGGCACCATTGCCATCAGGATAGTAAAAGAAGATTTTTGCCAGAAATTGATTCAGCAATTACAGAGACCGCTGGTCTCTACGTCGGCAAATATTTCAGGTAAAAAATATCCACAAAATTTCAATGAGGTATCTCCTGAAATAAAAACCGGTGTTGATTATATAGTTCAACACCGGCAAAGTGATTTATCAAAAAGTGCTCCTTCGTCAATCGTCAAACTGAGTGAAGAAAATGAGCTCGAATTTCTTCGCTAATTAAAATAATGCGAGACCAATGCCCACCTGGATGTTTTGTACCTTCCACGTATCGCTGTTTTCTATATTGCTTATGTCCGTGACGCCACCCACAAATCGTCCATAAATTTTCAACTTTAAAATATTCAATTGGAGGCCTGCAGCTAAAGCAAAATTTCCTGTTTTAAAGGCGTCTTTGCCGTTTTGTAACAGGTCGTTACTCTGGTCTAATATAATACCAAATTGCGGCCCTGCCTGCAAAGTTATAAACTTGCTCAAATTGTAGTTAATCATGATTGGTATGGTGAGAGCTTTTAGTTGTATGTGTTCAACGTTTTTAAAAGCAATTACCTGGTTAAAGTTCATAGCGGTATCGGCGTTCACCTGGCTAAATAACACTTCCGGCTGGATGCCCCATTTTTTACCACTAATGGTTAAAAACGCGCCTGCATGGTAAGCAAATGTAAATTCATCTTTAAAGGATTCGCCTGTGATTTTACCGAGGTTAGCTCCAGCTTTAAGGCCGAAGCTGATACCCTGCGAAAAGAGGGACGACGAAATAAAAAATAACAATACAACGATAGGGATTACTTTAGTTTTCATTTTGCATTTTTTAAAAGGTTATAAATTGAATTAACTCTTACATATCAAAAAGTCATGCCAAAAATTGCGTGCTTTTCTGTGTGGTTCTTACTTCTGATTCAGAAAGAACAGAAACGTTTAATGCATATGCAAATAAAGAAGTTTTAACCGTACATATACATTTCTTTTCTTATTATTAACATACCTTTGCGCCCTAAATTAAAAAAACTTAATGAATGAATTTGAAGGCTTAGGGCTAAATGAAAGCCTCGTAAAAGCTGTTTCTGACCTTGGATTTGATACTCCCACTCCTATACAATTAAAAGCAATTCCTATTTTACTTTCAGGCACAACAGATTTTGTAGGACTCGCGCAAACCGGAACCGGTAAGACAGCAGCATTCGGCCTGCCATTGTTACAATTAATTGATGTGAATCATAAATATCCGCAGGCATTGATCGTGTGCCCAACACGCGAGTTATGTTTGCAAATATGTAATGACATCCAGTCATTTAAAAAATATTCAAAGGGCATTAGTGCCGAACCTGTTTATGGCGGCGCTTCTATCGTTATGCAGATACGCGCACTGAAAAAGGGCGTTCAAATAGTAGTGGCTACGCCGGGAAGGCTTATTGACATGATAGAAAGAAAAGCCATTGATCTTGAAAAAGTAAAATATGTGGTCTTGGACGAAGCTGATGAGATGTTAAATATGGGATTCAGGGATGATATTGATTTTGTTTTAAAGAATACAGTAAACCGCGAGAGTACCTGGCTTTTCAGTGCCACTATGCCTTCGGAAGTAAAAGCTATTTCTAAAAATTTCATGACCAATCCGCAGGAAGTAACTGTGGGCAAAAAGAATACAGCAAACGTAAATATTGACCACCAGTATTTTATTACACCTGCACATTCGCGTTTCGAAACTTTGAAAAGATTGGTGGATTTTAATCCAGGTATGTATGGAATTATTTTTACCCGGACAAAAATCGACGCCCAAAATATCTCTGAGAAATTATCCACAGAAGGCTACAATGTAGAATCGCTTCATGGTGATCTTTCACAACAACAGCGTGACCGTGTAATGCAGCGCTTTCGCAATAAAGACTTACAGATATTAATAGCTACAGATGTGGCAGCGCGTGGTATTGATGTTGAAGGTATCACTCATGTTATTAATTTCGAGCTTCCTGATGATATGGAAGTATACACACACAGGAGCGGGCGTACCGCACGCGCAGGCAAAAGCGGTATTTGTATTTCTATTTGCCATAGCAGGGAATCCTATAAAATCCGGCAGCTTGAGAAAATGGTAAATGCTCAATTTCACAAATTAGATATACCCAGCGGAAGGGATGTTTGCAGAAAGCAGTTTTTTTACTTTATGGACAAGCTGATTAATACTGATATTTCCAATGGAGCTTACGAAACTTACATGTCTGACCTTCAAAGTAAATTCGAAAATATAAGTAAGGAAGAAGTACTTAAAAGAGTAGCGGCTCTCGAGTTTGACCATTTCCTAAAATATTATGAAAATGCTGAAGATCTGAATGCCAGAAAAGACTTTAAGGAAAGGCGGCCTGACAATAAAATAATGCCGTATAATAATGACAGGAGAGAAACGCCTTCTTATCATAGAGACGGTGGGTTTACGAGGTTATTTATTAACCTTGGAACAAAAGACGGTTTTTATAAAGCCAGCTTTTTACAATACAT
>JBDTGD010000375.1:0-4045 GCA_039937595.1 Ginsengibacter sp.
TACTGATTGTCTTTCATATTGTAAACTTATGCTACAAAGTAAGGATAATTTTAAAATAAAACATATTTAAGTCAAATTTTACTTTTTTGGAACAAAAATGACGAAAAGCTTGATAAATTCAGAAAAAAATTGTAGTTTTGTTAAAATTTAAAATTTAATTAAGATTTCACAAATGACAAAGTATTCCAAAATAGCATCTATCTTACTGTTGGTGTGCGGAGTATGTCTTTTTGCTTTTGCAGATAGAGGTGGTTTTGTAAAAAAAAATAAAACGCCTCTTAATATAAAAACACGTGGAAGTCTAAAAAATTCCATCCCTTTTAATTTAAAGTCGGGGCTTTCTTATCGCGGTAGTTTCCTGATGAATCAAAAGCAAATCGGTAACAGTATAGTAAGCGATGCCTACATTTCCTATAGAAAAGGGAACACTGTTTATATATTACCCTACAAACAAAAGATATTTATTCCTCAATATAACCAACAGGATGGTTATAAATTAATTATTCGCGGGAGAAAGTAATTGTTTTCATTTTTAAAATTTAGAAATAGAAAAACCTACATATGTATTGCAGGTTTTTTTATTTAATGTGGGTTTGACGGAACTATTTTAATTTAGCTTCATCATAAGTAAGAACCCTGTAATCTGATTTAGGAATTTCAAACATGGCTGACGAAACAGGATTATAATCAATTTTGGAGAGGGTAAATTTGAGCTTCATTTTTCCGGATTGCATCTCATATTGGACCGGCAATCCAGACAGCGTTTTAAATTGGGCATCATAAGATTTATTATTGAGTGCAACGTCATTTGTATAAAAAACTGTAAAACTTCTTCCGTTCTTTAATTTAGCGATTGCCTTTGTGCATTTAAACCCATCGATTGTAGCTGTTTCGCCTGTATTTTCAAAAACGATTCCGTCATACTTATTATTATTTTCCTTCCAGTTGGCAGCATCAAGAGTAATCATCAGTTTCTGGCCGCTATAGTCTTTTAAAATAACGCCCGTTCCTTTTGAAGCATCATAAATAGTAGCTTCACGGCCAAGGCTGCTTACCAACTCGGATCGACTTTTATCTCCTTTTAAATAAATAGTAGTAGTGGCGCCATCAAGCATGTCGGCCATCTTAGGCTCGCCGGGTCCTGTTTCTACAGTCATATTATAAACAAGCGTACCCTCGCTTAAAGTCTTTTGAGCAAATAACTGAATCCCTCCAAAAAAAGAAAAGCAGAAAATAAATATTACTATTTTGAATTTCATATTAATCAAATAAAACCAGAAATAATTTCACCAATAATATAGATAACAATATTTCCCAGTTGGTTGCAGGAACAGCCTATTTCTTTTTCTTTAAGGTATCACTTTTTTCCTTCATGCTTTTTAGCTTTGCGTTAGAGTCCTGCATGGCCGTGACTCGCTCCTGCCATTTGCTTTGAGCCTTGGGCTTCTTTTTATTCTCTTGCAGCTTGGCCATTATTTTATCATGGTCGATAATATATTTTTGAATCACAAGTTGAATAAGGAGTGTGATCGTATTAGAAACGGTGTAGTACCATGTGAGCGCTGCGGGCATCCGGTTGAAAACTCCGATCAAAACCACAGGGAAAATAAAAGGAAGATATTTCATTACCGGATTGCTATTATCCTGCATATTGCTCATTCCATATAATGAAATCAGCATGCTGGTGATAGCCGCGGTAATAGTAAATAAGCTTATGTGGTTTCCATAAAAAGGAATATTGAACGGAATGTTATAAATGGAATCGTAAGTAGATAAATCTTTGGCCCACCAAAAACTTTGTTGCCGTAAGGCGATATTAGAATTAAAGAAATCGTATAAAGCAAAAAATATCGGTATCTGAAACAGTGCCGGTATACAGCCGCCTAAAGGGTTAACTCCGGCGCTTTTGTACAATTTCATTTGTTCCATACCAAATGCCTGCTTATCATCTTTGAACTTTGTTTTTAACGTCTCGAGTTCGGGCTTTAGTAATTTCATTTTAGCACCACTTAAGTAACTCTGATACGTAAGCGGAGAAATAAGTAACCTGATAATGATAGTAAGTAAAGCAATTACCAATCCATAGCTTGCAATTTTGCTGGCAAGAAAATTGAAAACCGGCATAATAAATCCACGGTTGATGTATTTGACAAATGCCAATATGCCGCTACCCAAAGGAACCATATTGAACATTTGATTTCCATAAGTTTTCAGGATCTTATAATCGGTGGGACCATAAAAAAGCTCCATTGGAATGACAGCATCATTTCCCTGAGGTACATCCAACTTTAAATTGGCTGTTGCGTCCGCGATGACATGTAAAGAGGTATCTTTTGGAGAATCCCATTTTATCTCACCACCTGCAAAATTGTTTTTAGCAACAATAGCCGAAGCAAAAAATTGCTGATTTAAGGCAAGCCATTGCACCGGAGCCTCAAACTTTTTATCATCACTGCGACCTTCGGCGATGTGCTCAAAGTCAAAATTATTGTTTTGAACAAAAGAAATATGAGATTGTTGAGTCTCCCAACCCATATCCTTTTCAAGCTGTACGGCTTTTACTTTCCAAAGAAGGTTGATGGCATTTTGAGGAATTAATCTGTTCGCTCCATTTAACTTGATATTAAAGCCTACCATATAGTCATTGGCCTTCAATATATATTGATGCTCGATGGATTCCCCGGTCTTTGTTTGGAGACGAAAGTTTATTACCTGGCTGCTATCCGCATTAGTTTGCACCGCGGAAGGCGTAAATAGCAAATCACCGGTTTGTGCTGTTTGATTGTTACCCGTATTTATGGCATAAGAGATATCATTAAAACTGCCATCCTGGAGAATAAGCGGTTTGCCATCAAAAGTCTTGAAATTTTTTATTTCAATTTCTTTAGGTTGTCCTCCTTTATTTGAAAAAGTAATTTTAAGGACTTTATTTTCTAATGTAATAAGTTGCTCTTTCGCTGCAGAATCCTGCGTGATGCCGGCGATAGAAGAATCTCTTTTGGCATTTAAAGAATCGGAACCAGAACTCATTTTAAGAGTTGTATCTACCTTTGGTTTTAGCCTGTTCAGGGAATCCTGTATGTGGAGCTTCTGTTTTTCAAGAGCTTTTTCGCCCTGGCTGGTGTAATAAAAATAGCCAAAAAATAAGAGAGCCAGCAATACAAAACCAATAACCGTGTTCCTATCCATTCCCATATTTAAAAATTAGTTGGCAAATGTACGCAAACTTTATAGTTTGCCTGACTCTAAAATCAGAAGTGATGAAATAGAAATGCCCCCGAAACGAGGGCATTTTAAAAAAAGTGGTATTATTATTTTTTTGTAGTCGCTGCAGGTGTTTTAGCGTCGGCAGCCGGGGCTTTTGATTTAGCGTCAGAAGCCGGGGTTTTTGCTTTAGGATCGGTAGCCTGGGCTTTTGCTTCTGCTACAGGAGCTTTAGCTTCATCCTGCTTCAACTGGCGGGTCATCGTAACAGACGCAACGGGAATGCGTGGAGAATTTAAGATTTCCATATTCTCAGCTTTCACATCCTGCACACGTATATTTTCATTTAATTTAAGATCGGTAATGTCCAATTCGATGTTTTCCAATAGATGTTTAGGAAGTGTTTTCACTTTAAGCGATTTCATTTTTACCACTAATTTCCCACCTTCCTTAACACCGGCTGGAATCCCGGTAAATTTTAGTGGAATATTTACAGAAACTCTTTTTGACGCAACAAGTTCCAGAAAATCCACATGAATAAGCTGGTCGGAAACCTTGCCAAACTGAATATCCTTCAAAACACATTTGTAGGAATTACTCCCCACCTTTACCTCGGTCAACATAAAATCCGGCGTATAGATGACGTTTTTAAAAGCTGATGCCGGAGCAGAAAAATTAATCTCTTTTGCACCTCCGTAAATTACAGCTGGCACTTTTTCCTCAGAGCGAAGCTGGCGGGTGGCTGTTTTGCCAAATTCGGTCCTGATTTGTCCTTCGATTGTAATTGTTTTCATTATAAAATTTTTAATTTTTTGAGGCGCAAAGGTAAAGTAAATTCCTT
>JBDTGD010000376.1:0-2022 GCA_039937595.1 Ginsengibacter sp.
GCCATAGCAAGACCTGCGCCATTAACCATGCAACCAACATTACCATCTAATTTTACAAAGTTCAAATTGAATTTGGCAGCTTCCACTTCTGTAGGATCTTCTTCGGTCACATCACGCATAGCCGCAATATCCGGATGTCGCATCAAAGCATTATCATCTACATTCATTTTGCAATCAACGGCAATTATCTTTCCATCACTTGTCTTAAACATTGGGTTGATTTCGAGCATACCACAATCAAGCCCTACATAAGCATTATACAACGCAGTTACAAATTTTACACAATTCTTAAAAGAAGTTCCGCTTAATCCAAGATTGAAAGCAATTTTCCTTGCCTGAAATGGAAGCAATCCGCCACCGGGATGCACCCATTCCTTGAAGATTTTATCAGGAGTATCATGTGCTACATCTTCAATATTTACACCACCTTCGGTGCTATACATGATTACATTTTTTCCTTTGGACCTATCCATTAAAATCGATAAATAGAATTCTTTTACCGGTTCGACGCCATCATAATATACATCCTGAGCTACCAATATTTTGCTTACCAGTTTTCCCGCTTCTCCTGTTTGTACTGTAACCAAAGTACCGCCAAGAATATTTTGCGCGATCGTTTTCACATCTTCCAGGCTTTTAGCTACTGCTACTCCTTTTTGTTCGGTACCACGTATCTTTCCTTTACCTCTTCCTCCTGCGTGTATCTGGGCTTTTATCACCGCAAACTTGCTCCCATATTGGCTATTAATAAACCTGTAAGCATCTTCAGCCTCAGAAACAGTACTGCAAGCAATACCTTCCTGTACCGGAACATTGTATTTTTTCAATAATTCCTTTGCCTGGTATTCATGTAAATTCATCTTGGAAATTTTCTTGCGAAGATAAACTCAAAAAATTTAATTAGGTTAACTTTCGATTCATTAAAAGTCAGGCCACCTCCTTCCTAATTCCTGTATCTGTATTTTTTGATAGTAAGGTAAATCGTTTTGGCTGTGTAGCGATTAAACGACTATCCGTAAGTCAATTTTGTAAAACTGATAGAGCAGACAGAAATTTGTAAAGATAAAATGTTTTAAAAATTATCATTCGATAAAAAGTTTCATCATTAATACAGATCGGAAACAATGGGGCCAATTCCGTTTGGTACCATCAAAAATACAACGAAAAGGCAGTTCCTTCACCTTCAATAGAATGCACCTGTATATTGCCTTTATGAAGCATCATTATTTGTTTACATAAGCTTAATCCTATACCACTTCCTGTTTTTTTGGTACTGAAAAAAGGAATGAAGATATTTTCCTGAACGTCTTCCGGTATTCCATGCCCGTTATCAGAAACTTTTATAATCACTCTTTGCTTGCTGGATAAATAAGCCGATAAAACGATCCTTGCATTTGTTCTGTCTTTCAACGCTTCTTTTGCATTTATAACCAGGTTGATTAATACCTGGTCAATAAGACTGGAATCGACCTCTACGGCTAAGCTTGTATCTTTTAACACCACATCCATTTCTATCTCTTTTGCCTCAAGCGTAGGCTGCATCAATTGATACAGATTTTCAAAAAGGTCCCGAACATATATTTTCTTCAGATTTGGCTTGGTAATCTTATTGAGATTCCGGTACGTTTCCGCAAATTTCAATAATCCTTCGCTCCTTCTTTTAATCGTTTCAATACCCAATTCCAGGTCGTGTACTGCGCCATCATTATTATCTAAAACCGCCATGGATTTTTCCAGCCTGTTTTTTAAAGTATCAGCAAGTGATGAAATGGGCGCCACGGAATTCATAATCTCATGTGTCATCACGCTCAACAATTTTTGCCATGCTTTGGACTCAGTCTCGTCAAGGGCTTCATTGATATTTTGAAAAGCAATGAGCATAAATTTTTTATCGCCTGTTTGAAAAGCGGTAGCCGATAACAATATCTTGAAGGAACTATTTTCCAGGTGAACCGTAGCTATCTTACTTTCCGCAGGTTTCAATGAAATTACTTCCTGGTATAATCCTTCATCACGTTTATT
>JBDTGD010000377.1:0-4455 GCA_039937595.1 Ginsengibacter sp.
GGCTAAGTGTGTCCGGAAGATGTTTGGGGAGTTTCGGCGATTCTAGCAGAGCCGTTGGGTCGATAACAGAGATTTGTTCCTGGATACAAAATTTATAAAAGCTTCTCAGTCCCGAAATTATTCTTGCTTGTGATGAAGGAGTCATTCCCAATTCATTTATCCATCGAAGAAAATCTTCGAGATGGTTTAGTTCTACTTCTTTTGGATTCTTTTCCAGGCCTTTCATTACCAGAAATTGGGTGAACTTTTCAATGTCATGCACATAAGCCTCTACCGAATTGCCTGATAAAGACTTTTCTAATTGAAGATATGCTTTAAACCCTTTTTTATATACTTCCCACATTGAAGGTCTGATGATTAAAAAAATGAATTATTTGTTTCTTTACTGTTCGCTGTGAAATTAAATTAAAATATGAACTAATTTCATCGTCGGAATAATTCAACTACTTTAATCTGAACTCTAATCCAATCATTTCATGCAAGCAATTCATCTGAAAAAATTAAAAGAGAAATTTGAGACCCAAAGGAAAACACTGCGCTCGTTTATAACACGCACAGAAAATAAACCACCCAAAGCTCTCGACGAAATGATGGATAAAATTGATAAAGAAGTTTGGAGCGAAGTGCATTGCTTAAGCTGTGCTAATTGTTGCAAAGTAATGAGTCCGACTTATACGCCACAAGACATAAAACGCATTTCAGCACACTTAGGAATGAAGCCAAAAGATTTGAAAGAAAAATGGCTTTACAAAGATAAAAAAAGCGGTGACTGGATGAATCAAACGCAGCCCTGCCAATTCCTCAATTTAAAAACCAATATGTGTACCATCTATGAAGTACGGCCGGTTGACTGTGCGGATTTTCCTCATTTTCTTAAAAAGCCTCAGAAAGATTATTTATATATCAATAAACAAAATATCGAGTATTGCCCTGCAAGTATGCTAATGGTCGAAAAATTAAAGACTTCTTTAAAATTGTAATTCTTTTTCCAGTAATGGAGTTTTTCACAAACCTTAACAAACCAATAATTCATGTGGTGGTTTGTGCAAAAGCAAAATAAAAATTCTGGCCTGGTAGTTCCCCGGAATCGGGAGTTAATTTGCATTTCGGGAAACCTGGAAGAATAGAAACTCAGTACTTCACAGCTATTCAAAGATATCTTCCGGCTGCGATTAAATGTCCGCTGTAAGCATCTGGTTCATCTGTTTAACTTATTTTTGCGGCTGTCAAAAAATGGAATGAATCTGATTAAAAGAATAAAGAACTGGGAACAATGGCCTTTTAAGATTTTATATGCACCCATAGTTCCGGTTTGGATTTGGTACATGATACGCTCGCGGGCAGTTTGGTTTTTCACACCAAGTAATCCCAAACTTACTTTTGGTGGCATGGATGGAGAGCCTAAAAAGGAAATGCACGATCTGCTGCCTGTAGATCTTTGCCCCAAATATTTTAATGTAAAATCCACGGAAGACTTTTCTGAAGTAGAAGAAAGGCTTTTGCAGAGCGGCATTCAATATCCGCTAATCGTGAAACCTGAAGTGGGCGGACAGGGTATTTTATTCAGAAAAATTGAAAATGAAGGACAATTAAAAGAGTACCATACTAAAATTCCCGCGGAATATTTAATCCAGGAATTTGTCAGCTATCCAATGGAGATAAGTCTCTTTTATTATCGTTTTCCTTTTGAGAAAAAAGGAGCCATCACCGGCTTCCTTCAAAAAATTCCGATGCGGGTAACCGGTGACGGAGAACATAATCTTGGCGAGTTGCTGATGGGAAATTTGAAAACCAAAAAAAGGCTTGCTGAATTAAAAAGAAAGCATGAAATAAATTTCAGTAAAATAATTCCTGCAGGCGAAAATTATATTTTAAGTTATGCGGGCAATCATAACCGGGGCGCACATTTTATTGATTTAAGCTCAGAAATAAATGAAGAACTGGTGGCTATCCTTGATAAAATAAGTCTCGACATTAACGATTTCTTTTATGGCCGTTATGATATCATGTGCAATTCTATTGAAGAATTAAAACAGAGAAAAAATTTTGTCATTCTCGAATACAATGGCTGTGGTGCAGAGCCCAATCACTTCTATGATACAGGCTATACCCTGACCGGAGCATGGAATGAAATTTTGAAACACTGGAAAATATTATTTAAGATCAGCCGCTACAATCACCAGCAGGGCATAGCTTACTGGCCCTTTATGAAGGGCCTGAGATTTAGGAAGGAAACCAAAAAATATTATAAAATAATTAATAAAGCGGATAAGATAATCTTGTGAAAATGAAACATCTTGCCAAATTAAATATTACTATGAAGTTGAGATATCTGATAATACCTATAATTTTTATTGCTGCCAATACTTTGGCACAAAATTACAGACCCGTCGACACCCGGAGCAAAGTACATTTTGTAATAAAGAATTTTGGGATCAGCACAGGCGGAGATTTTACGGGACTTAAGGGGACCATACATTTTTTTCCTGACAGCCTTGCCGCAAGTAAGTTTGATGTTACAGTTGCCGCATCTACAGTTGACACGGACAATGGAATGAGAGATAAAAGCCTTGTAAGCGATGAATATTTCGATGCTGCTAAATATCCGTTAATACAAATAGTTTCTACTAAAATCACTAAAACCAACAAAACGGATAGCGGCTATTATTATTTTACCGGTGATCTGACAATTAAAGGGGTTACCAAAACAATTAACTTTCCCTTCCAGGCAAAAAAAGTAAATGACGATTATCTTTTTACCGGCACTTTTGATATAGACCGTACGGTGTTTGGCGTGGGGGATAAAAGTATGGTGTTAAGCAACAAGGTAGCAGTGACGCTGTCTGTGACCGCACAAAAATAACTGACCATCTTATGGGATTAGTCAAAATATTTTTCTGGGGAATGATCGTGAGCTTCCTGGGCTCATTGCCTTTGGGTACGCTCAATGTAGCGGCGATGCAAATAAGTGTTCAGGAAAATATTCGCAATGCATTTTACTTTTCATTGGGTAGTTTACTCGTAGAAATGATTTACGTCAGGATTTCCCTGGTAGGCATCAACTGGATCCGGAAGCAGAAGAAATTGTTTCGCTGGATGGAATGGATTGCTCTGGGCATTGTAGTGGCGTTGGCCATAGGAAGTTTTGTCGCGGCTTCGCAGCCTCATCATGCTAAGAATGTAATGCTTGATAATAACATCAATCGTTTCTTGCTCGGATTAATGATGAGCGCCGTCAGCCCGATGCAAATTCCCTTTTGGTTTGGATGGAGCGCCGTTCTTTTTTCAAAAAATATTTTACAAGCAAAAAATTCTTATTATAATATTTATATCGTTGGCATTGGCCTGGGAACATTGATGGGCAACTGTGTTTTTATTTTTGGTGGTAAATGGATTGTGCAAAAACTAAATGGCAATCAAAGCCTGATGAATTGGATCATCGGAGGAATCTTTGCGGTAACTGCTGTGATTTTTTTAATAAAGATTCTGATGAATAAAGATGGGATGAAGAAGTTGGAGGAACCTGCTTAGAAAATCGATACATTACCGGGAACAAACAAATACACTAACGAACAAATAATCTGTATGTCTATTTTTTTTAATCCGTGAAAATCCGTGTAATCAGTGGCGATATTTGTTTCCAATTCGTGCAAATTCGCGCAATTCGTGGCAAATATTTTTACAGTAAACCCACAAATAATCTGTATGTATATTTTTTTAATTCGTGAAAATCAGTGTAATCAGTGGCTATATCGTTTTCCATTTCGTGAAAATTCGCGCAATTCGTGGCTAACCAAAAAAAATAAATTTGCTGATTTCAAATTCTAACTTATTTTTGCGCAGCAATGAAAATTACAAATGCATTCACAGGCTTCTTTTACTTTAGCTACTATTTTAGAAATAGTCCGGGATGCCTTTGTTAAAACTGAAATAAACAGATAACGATAAAAGAGTCCCGGCAGAAATAGCCGGGATTTTTGTTTTTAAAATGAGTAAGAAAATAGCCATACAAGGTTTTGAAGGTAGCTTTCACCAGGCGGCCGCCCGTAAATTCTTCGGTGATGATGTAGAAGTAATTTGTTGTTCGACTTTTCGGGACGTAGTCAAGATTGCGAACGACGAATCTCTCAGCGACGGCGGTTTGATGGCCATTGAAAATTCAATTGCCGGAAGTATTTTGCCGAATTACAATCTCCTTCAAAAAGGTAATCTGAAAATTATTGGTGAAATTTATCTCCAGATAGACCAGAATCTTTTGGTGAATCCCGGTGTTTCTCTTGGTGATATTCGCGAAGTTCATTCTCACCCGATGGCGTTGTTGCAGTGTTCGGATTTTTTAGAAAGATATAACTGGAAATTAATTGAAACGGAAGATACTGCCCTTAGCGCTCAACATGTGCACGAGCATAAAAGCAAACACATTGCCGCTATTGCCGGTGAGCTGGCCGCTGAACT
>JBDTGD010000378.1:0-6487 GCA_039937595.1 Ginsengibacter sp.
TTTTTTATACAATGGTTAAATGAGCGGGCAAATTCTTTGAAAATTGAAAACGCAGTGGGACGAGGTGAAGTATTTAGCTATATAGATAAAGCACGGGAATTTTGGAAACATCGACTTTCAAATGCCAATGCTGAATAAAAATGAGTAGGCGGTTGCTATGTTTAGGACGTCCTTTCTTTTCTACTGTTGAAGTGTTTTGATAAATGCGTGAATTTTATTTTTTGATATTACGTGAGATGTTATAATTTCCAAACTTGATTCGTCTTATAGTTTTATAATGAGGCAGCAGATTAATCTACGACAAGTAAGAAGTTGTATATCAGAGAATTTGCAGAACCAAGTATGATAAAAATGACTTCTGAATATCTAAAAATAAATTAGATATTTGCGATTTAAAATCCAAAAATTATTAGAATGATGACAAAGTGTTTTTTAAGATGTATTCTTTTCTTGATGGCCACTATTTTTTATAACATTTCACCTATAAATGCACAGGACACAGATACCTTATGGCTTCAAAAAATTGATTTGACAAGATCTGTCCAATTTTGGAAATCATCGCCAAAATCAAATCCGCTAATGATGGGTGGACGAAAATTTAGAAACAACTTGGCATCCCACACAGAAGGGTTACTTAAATTTGAAGTTAACGGGAATGCTCAAAGATTTCAAGGCCTGGTTGGGCTGGCTGATTCGTCAAACAAAAATTGCAGGGTTGTATTTTCTGCTTTCACTGATGGCAAAGAAGTTTTCAAAAGTCCAGTAATGGCGTTAGGTTCTAAAGTGATAAATGTTGATATCAACTTAGAAGGCGCGAAGGAACTTGTACTTCGCATTGAAGACAATGGGTCGGGATTGTACAAAGACCAGGCAGGTTATGCAAATGCTTTTATTTTATATAAAGGGCCTAAACCAGTCGTGTTCAACTTTAATTATATAGACAAACGAAATATACTGACTCCTCCTGAATCTCCATATCCAAAAATACACGGAGCAAAAGTTTTTGGCGTTCGTCCGGGCCATCCTTTTCAATTCAGAATTTCTGCTACTGGTAAAAGGCCTATGACTTTTGCCGCAGAAAATTTGCCCAAAGGGCTTTCATTAAATACAGCTACAGGTATTATAACCGGCGTTCTCGAAAAAAGAGGAGAAACGGTGGTGACTCTGAAAGCGACAAACGAATTGAATATGGCTACGCGAAAATTGAAGATTGTTGTAGGTGATAAAATTGCTCTTACGCCCCCGATGGGATGGAATGGTTACAATCGTTTTGGAGACTCGCTTAGCCAGGCTATAATAAAAGCCGCAGTAGATACGATGGTTAATTCAGGACTGATCAACCACGGATGGACCTATATCAACATAGATGATGGTTGGTCTGTTAAACCCGGATCTACTGATCCAATGCGCGGGGGTGAACCACGTGATGCCAATGGTATGATCAATTCAAACCAAAAGTACCCCGATATGAAAGAACTTACAGATTATATACATTCCAAAGGTTTAAAAGCGGGATTATATTCATCTCCCGGCAAGCTGACTTGTGGTGGCTATACGGCATCTTATCAGTTTGAAGAAAAGGATGCAAAACGCTGGGCTGATTGGGGATTTGATTACATAAAATATGACTACTGCCAATACGAAGAAATCTCTAAGAGCCATACGATTGAAGCACTGCAAAAGCCTTACATCATAATGCGGCATGCATTGGATAAATTAGACCGCGATATCGTCTTCAGTTTTTCACAATATGGAATGGGAGATTCATGGAAATGGGCGGGGAAAATTGGCGGAAACTGTTGGAGAACAACGGGAGATCTTATTGATACATGGGGTAGCCTTTCTGAAACAGGGTTTACACAGGCAGGACATGAAAAATATGCTGGGCCAGGCCATTGGAATGATCCGGATATGCTTGTTGTGGGTAATGTGGGATGGGGGGAATTGAAATATCCATCACGCTTAACTGCTGATGAACAATATACACATATTTCTTTATGGTCATTGTTGGCGGCGCCTCTACTTATTGGTTGCGACATAGTGGATATGGATGACTTTACAAAAAGCCTTCTTACGAATGATGAAGTGCTCGACATAGATCAAGACCCGTTGGGAAATCAGGCTAGCAGGATATTTAAAGAAAATGGACTTGAAATTTGGGCTAAAGATCTTGAAGATGGATCAAAGGCTGTTGGATTATTTAATAGAAATTCAACCACAGAAACAATTAGAGTGAAATGGAACATATTAGGATTAAATGGAAGACAAATTGCTCGTGACTTATGGCGACAGAGAAACGAAGGTATTTTTTCTGACTCCTTTTCAGCAATTGTCCCAGCGCATGGTGTAAAATTGATTACACTTCGAAAAGCAAAATAGGTTAAACCAGTTGTATAGATACTTAAATATCATATTTGTTGACGATTTCTATCATTAGTAACTTTAAATTCTCATTTTTGAAAATAAGTTTTACAGATAAAATCATTTGTTATCTTTAAATTTTTATTTCAGAACTTTAAACAGGTTGCTCTAATATTCTATCAAAAATAGTTTGTCAAAATAAAATAATCATGTTTTTAATAATTCTCAATAGCCTTTTTTGCCTGATTTTCGCCGCTTTTGCTTATGTAAACTTCAACGATCCGGATGCTTGGCTATGGGTAAGTATTTACCTGGTAGCCTCTGTTTGTTGTGGGATGGCAGTGTTTGAAAAGTATTTCCCGATAGTGTATCTTGTGGCTATTGCTTTTTACCTGTTCTATGCCATCCGTCTTTTTTTCATTAAAGATGGCGTAAAAGATTGGATATTAAAATATCGTAGTCCCAGTTTGGTAGAAAGTATGCAGGCTACAAAACCTTATATTGAGCAGACTAGAGAGTTTTTTGGATTACTGATCATTAGCGGTGCCCTTGCGATGAATTATTTTGTAGCGATGTAAATAAATGAAGAAGGATATTATGGATGCAGAGATTAATATAAAGATTAAAGAATTACTAACCACAATTATCGAAAGAAATGTAAGCCCGGAAACCTATGCCTGGCTTCTTGATAAAGCAGCTCAGTCATCGGGTAAAAATAGCAATTATCAGTTCAACCTCAGCTTTTCTTCCATTCCGCGCAAAACAGGAAAGAAAGAAATTGTTTTGGAAGATACGCATACAAGAAAGCTCAATGATCTGTTATCCGGCTTTTCAATTCAACATTGGACCATTGATAGATTATGCAGGGTTTGGTTACTCATGCAATTGGAAACTGATGATAAAGAAAATTATATCAGCAGGATTGAAAACCTGTTCCCCGTGGCTGAAATGAATGAACAGGCAGCGCTTTATTCTGCTTTGCCTTTACTGGCTTACCCTGAAGCATGGAAGCTACGGTGCGCTGTAGGCATCAGAAGTAATATGGCGAATGTGCTGGAAGCCATCATGTATCACAATCCTTATCCTGCAGCATACTTAGAAGAACCCGCATGGAATCAGTTAATAATGAAAGCATTTTTTACCGGAAAAAATGTAAACAACATTATTGGCATAGATAAAAGAGCGAATCAAAATTTAGCTAACACGCTTTTTGATTACGTGGAAGAACGTTGGTCGGCATATCGTACTGAAGATCCCCAGATTTGGCGATTAACCGGGAAGTTTCTGGATGAAACTCACTTTTATATGATGGAAAGATTATTCAAGGAAGGAGATGAAAGAGAGCGGCAGGCAGCGGCGCTGACGTGTGCAGATAGCTCATTTGAAAAAGCTAAATTGTTATTAGATCAATATCCGGAATATAAAAATGCCATTGGCCAAAATACATTAAGCTGGGAAGTGGTGGCAAACAAAGGATAATATTTTTTAAATAATAAATCAATAAATTATGTCTTGCAGTAATGAAGAGGGTGGTATAGAAACAAAGAATATAATACCGCTTGATTTGGACGTTATAAAAGGAATGCGCTTCTTCGATCCGCATATCCACATGGTTTCACGAACTACGGACGATTACCAGGCCATGGCGGATGCAGGAATCGTTGCCGTTATTGAACCAGCTTTCTGGCTTGGCCAACCGCGCACTGGGCTGGATAGTTTTCGGGATTATTACAGTAGCCTTGTAGGTTGGGAGAAATTCCGGTCTTCCCTGTTTGGTATCAAACATTATTGTACCATCGGCTTAAATTCAAGAGAGGCCAACAATGAAAAACTTGCTGAACAAGTGATGGAAATTCTTCCTTTATTTATTTATAAAGAAGGAGTGGTTGGCATTGGTGAAATAGGTTTCGATGATCAAACACCTGCCGAAGAAAAATACTACCGGTTGCAGCTTGATCTTGCTAAAGAATCCGGTTTGCCCGTCCAAATTCACACGCCTCACCGCGATAAGAAAAAAGGGACACAACGCAGTATGGATATTGCCATAGAACATGGATTGGATCCCTGTTCCGTAATTGTAGATCACAACAATGAGGAAACGATGAAGGAAGTGCTGGACCGTGGTTTTTGGGCGGCATTCACCATTTATCCATTTACAAAAATGGGTAATGAGCGCATGGTGGAAATAGTAAAGCAATATGGTACAGAACGTATCATCATCAATTCCGCTGCCGACTGGGGAATCAGCGATCCATTGGCTGTTCCAAAAACAGCCGCTCTGATGAAACTTCGCGGAATTGACTTAAGGGATATTGAGTTGGTTAGCTACCGCAATGCCATTACCGCTTTTGGCCAGAGCGGTCAAATTCAGGAATCTGATTTTACAGCCGTTCAAACTATTGATCAATCAGAAAAGTTTGAAGGTAATACGGTACTTCGCGGCGGACAATCACCACGCATTAATAAATCATCTCTCATCATCAGTTAAAAATTTTGGATTGAAAAAAGCAATGGGTTTTCTTCAACTGATGCGCCCGGCCAATATAGTAACTTCAGTAGCTGACGTGCTTGCGGGAATTGCTGTTTCAGGTTTTTTAGTGGAGGTAACTTTATCATTTGATTTTATTTATCCGGTGATACTTTTATGTATAGCTACTATTGGATTGTATGGCGGCGGTGTGGTTTTTAATGATGTATTTGATGCAGCATTAGATAAAGTAGAAAGGCCTGAAAGGCCTATTCCCAAAGGGGTTGTTACAGTAGGGGAAGCGGCAGCCCTTGGCATTATCTTATTATTAACAGGAATTATTACTGCAACAATGGTAAGTGAAACTTCTGGCTTACTTGCTCTATCCATTGCCATTGCAGCGCTTATTTATAATAAATGGTCAAAGCATTATTCAATTGCGGGGCCTTTAAATATGGGATTGTGCCGTGGACTCAATCTTTTACTAGGCATTAGTATTGTAACATACGCACTTAAGCAATGGTGGTTTATAGCTTTCGTTCCTGTCATTTATATAGCTGCCATTACCATGATTAGCAGAGGGGAAGTACATGGAGGGAGCAAAAGAATATTATATTTTGCCGCATTGCTTTACGCTTTGGTGATTGCAGGTATTTTGTTGTTGTCATTCAATAAAGGATTGACGGTGTGGACCATTATCTTTTTACTTCCATTTGCATGGATGATTTTTTCCAAATTGATAAAAGCCATCCAAAATCCAATTCCGAAAAATATTGGTAAGGCGGTAAAAGCGGGCGTCATTGCACTGATCCTGATGAATGCAGCATGGGCAGCAGCTTTTGGTGCGCTCTATCTTGCTTTGGTAATAATTCTTCTGTTACCATTATCTTTATGGCTGTCAAAGTTGTTTGCAGTTACATGATGTATCCGTATAACAAATATCATTTCAATTAATTTTTGCCCCGAATAAATAGATTATTTTATGAATTTCTTAGAGCAATCATTTAGTGTAAAATTTGAATATAAGGTTTATTTCACTTCAGGTCTTTTTCAACTTTCGAACAAGACTCTTCAGGATTTTTTAAGTGAGCGTAAAAAGCCAGATACCAGTCAGAAAATTTTATTTATTATTGATGATGGCGTTTTAAATGCGCATCCGCAATTGACCGATCAGATTGAAGATTATTTTAAGATCAATGATGGGGCAACCCTTATCCAGGACTTGATGATAATTCCCGGAGGAGAAACCGCTAAAAATGATCCGCAGTCTCTTGATAGCATTATTGAAGCGATTGATACCAATGGAATTGACCGGCATTCTTACGTAGCAGCAATAGGCGGAGGTTCTGTTCTTGATCTTGCAGGATTTGCTTCTGCTATAGCACACAGAGGTATTAAACATGTACGCATTCCCACCACTGTTTTGTCTCAAAATGATTCCGGAGTCGGAGTAAAAAATGGTATTAATCATAAAAGTAAAAAAAATTTCTTAGGCACTTTTGTTCCGCCGGTTGCGGTTTTTAACGATGATACTTTTTTAACGACTTTGGACGAAAGGAACTGGCGTTCCGGGATTGCAGAAGCCGTAAAAGTAGCTCTCATTAAAGATGCAGACTTCTTTTATTGGATTGAAATGAATGCGGAGAAATTTGCAAAGAG